>JANORH010000176.1:0-4100 GCA_031415215.1 Alphaproteobacteria bacterium
GCGAAATAGGGGTTCTCGCCGGTTCCATCCCAGATCATCCCCGGCAAGGCCCCCAGTTCTGTTGTGATGGCCTCGCGCGCCGGATGTGGGGTGCGCCGCGTGAAACTGACCAGTACCGAGCCACCCGCCGCCCTGACCGCGCCGGCGATCTGGCGGGCCATCGTCGTGGCCACCTGTCGGGGAAGATCGTGGGCTCTGGACCTGCCGCCGACCATGACGGCGACGACCGGATGCGGCAGACCGGCGAACGCGTCGTGGAATTTGGCGCGCTCGACGACCAGCCGCTCCGGGCTGATCCGGTTGGGCGCGCCAAGGATCGGAAACACATTGGGGCCGACGAGGCCGTCGTGTACCGGTGGGATCACCAGATCAAACCGACTGAGCGGCGCGCGCGGGTCCTGGGTCTGGACCACGAAGGTCATGCCGGCCGCCAGCTTCAACATCCGCGTCGAAAACGGCAAGGTCGCGCGGCCTGTCGCGATCCAGATATCGGGCCAGGGTGCCGCGACAGGGTCGCCGGTGCGGGCAGCAAGCGGAATCCATGACCAGGGCAGACGGCCCAGCCCGGCTTTCCAGCCGATGCGTTTGGTAAGGATGTGCGCTGGCCGCAGCCGCGCTACCGCCTCCGCCAGACCCAGAGCCTGGGCCTCTATGCCGGCGCGGCCGTCTGAAACGGCCCAGATCCTTAAGGGACGCGCCGCCTCCGCCATGGCGTGGGCTTCAGACCCACTCCACCTTGGTGATTTCGTAGGCCTTCACGCCGCCGGGGGTGTTGACCTCGACAACGTCGCCGCTTTCCTTGCCGATGATCGCGCGTGCGATGGGCGAGGTGATCGAGACGCGGCCACGTCTGACGTCGGCCTCGTGTTCGCCGACGATCTGGTATCGCGCGGCCTCCTCGGTATCCTCGTCGATGACCGACACCGTGGCCCCGAACTTGATCTGGCTGCCGGACAGTTTGGACACGTCGATGACCTGAGCGCGGGCCATCTTGTCCTCGATCTCGGCGATCTGGCCCTCGATCCAGCCCTGGCGATCCTTGGCCGCGTGATACTCGGCGTTTTCGGACAGATCGCCGTGCAGACGCGCTTCGCCGATCGCGGCGATTACTGCCGGTCGTTCGGTCGTCTTCAAACGCTTCAATTCATCGTCGAGAGCCGTGTAGCCCTCGGCGGTCATCGGAACTTTTTCCATCGTGACTCGAAGTTCGCCCCAGGTGTGATCCCCAAGACCAGCCGCTGGCGAAAGCGTGCCGGGGGGATAAAGGCTAGAATTGTGCAGCGCAAAAATCAAGGGGGTGTTGAATCTGACGGACCGTCGCTCTTCCGCCGGTCCGTGCCCTATCGCCAGCCCCGAGCTCTAAATGGCGGCGCAAACCAACGAAACAAGAGCCGCCGGCCCGAGAGACCTACGCACTCTCGCTGACGATGGCGCCGATCAGTTCGTCTGGCCCGGGCGTCTCGTAGACCCCCTCGATGAAATCGAACAACTCCGGGGTGACCTCGATGGCGAAGTTCTCGCCCTTGACCACATTGCGTTCGGCCACCCGGGCGCGACGGGCCTCGGCGCTGGCGGTGACGAAATGGAATTGCAGCGGCAGCTCTGTGGCGGCGGCGATCTCACGCACCCGATCACGGTCGGCGCGCCGCATCAGGCCGATGTCCAGGATCACGGACGTTCCTGCCGCCAGGCATCCGGCGACGACGGACCAGATCTGGGCCTCGCACCGCTGAACGCGTTCGATCATCCAGTCGTACTCAATGGGGTCCGGCATGTCCGGCCCGAACATGCGGGCCATCCAGTCGTCGAGGATAAACGCCACGGCCTTTTCGCGGCGCGCGAAGGCGTGGGCATAGGTCGTCTTGCCGGCACCGGAGGGGCCAAAGATTACATGCAGGGTCGCGGTCATTCGAGGCGATCTATCGAATGGCAACTGCGGCGTCGACCTGCGTCTGATCATCTCCCGTCCGCTTCAACCCGTGATTGATCGTTACGCAGGGGAGTTCATCTATCATTCAAACTGCAGGTTTAAGAGGATGAATGACGTGTGTCGCGGATGCAATAAATGATTGACCGCCAAGAGCATGATCGGCTGAAGGCTTTGGTCGATTTCGACATTCTCGACACGGCTCCGGAGCCGCTGTTCGACAGTCTGGTTGAATTGGCGGCGGCTGCATTTGATGCGCCTATCGCGGCAATTTCACTGATCAGCGCTGACCAACATTGGTTCAAGGCGAGCTTTGGACTCGAGATCGCGGCCATCGAACGCGACCTTGCGTTCCGTGCGACGGCTGATCAGGGCGACAAGGTTGTCGTCGTGCCGGACGCAGGTCTGGATCCGCGTTTTGCAGCCAACCCTTTGGTCACCGGACCCCCCTATATTCGCTTCTTTGCAGGCGCGCCGTTGATCTCGCCGCAGGGGCACCGGCTTGGGACCCTGTGTGTCGTCGACACCGTCCCGCGTGACACTTTCAGTGACGTCCAGGCGGCGCGGCTCAAGGCGTTGGCGACCGGGGTCATGCAGGCTCTGCTGATGCGCGCGGACGCGCACGCCCGCTCGCGCGCGGAAGCGGTCGCCGCAGAGCGCCAGGCACTGCTGATCCAGGCTGAACAGATGGCCGGAGTCGGCACCTGGTTCCTGGATGTAGCGACGAACCAGACGACATGGTCAGATGAGGTTTACCGGATCCATGGCCTCGACCCATCCGGAGAGTCACCCGATCTGGTTGAGGCGCTTGCTTGCTACCGCCCCGACGATGCCGCTCTTGTGGCCGATTGCGTATCACGTGCCGTTGCGACCGGAGAAGATTTCGATATCCAGGCGCGACTGGTTCGACCCGACGGCCACGAGCGCGATGTACTGGTGCGCGCCAGCTGCCGGTTCGACGTCAACGGCGTGGTCACCGGGCTGTTTGGTGCGTTTCAGGATGTGACGGCGCTTCGACTGGCGGACACCGCCTTGCGCGCGAGTGAGGCGCGGTCTCGCCATCTTCTGGACAACGCGCCGGACCTGATCATTCGGCTGAATGATCGAGGCGTGGTGATCGACGTTTCGCCCGCCTGCCGCACCTATGGGTACGCGCCACATGAGATTATCGGTCTACAGACCGTTTCGTTCGTACATCCAGATGATTTAGCCGTCGCAATCGCCGCCCGGGAAGATAGCTTCGTGGGTGAGGGTCCCAACTACGACCTGGTTCGCGAATACCGGCTTCGAAACAAAGACGGCAGTTATCGCTGGGTTCAGGGAAGTCCAACAGTCTTGCGTGACACAGAGGGCGCGGTGCGTGAGGTCATCACGATTCTTCGCGACATCAGTCAACGCAAAGAAGCTGAACTCGCTCTGGCCGAGAGCGAGGCCAGGCTGCGATACTTGCTCGACAACTCTACCGACATGATCATCCGGACCGGTGTTGACGGCTCTACGCTAGAGGTGTCGCCAGGGTGTCGGCAGTTCGGCTATGAGCCGGAGGAGATCATGGCCGCGTCACAAGCCAGCTTCATTCACCCCGACGATCTCGAAAGGGCGCTTGCGGCCCGCGCCGACAATTTCGGCGACCATGGTCCAGACCGCGCCATCGTTCGCGAGTACCGCTTTCTAACCAAATCAGGTGCCTATCGCTGGATCCAGGGTAATCCGACGGCGATCCGTGCAAAAGACGGTTCGGTGTCGCAGGTCGTCAGTGCCTTCCGCGATGTGACCTTGAAAAAGGAAGCTGAGTTCGCCCTCGCCGAGAAAGAGGCTCACTATCGGCTGCTGGCCGAGAACGCGCGCGATATCATCACCTGCTACGATGCTGCGGGTCATGCGACCTATGTGTCACCCGCCGTGACCGCGATCCTGGGCTACCAGCCGGAGGAGCTTATCGGGACAAAACCCTGGGTCCTGCTGCATCCCGATGATGTTAAGCCGACAATGGCCCATGTGTCGGCCTATGTGGCTGCGGGTCCGGGCGCGGCCAGCGCGCGCTACGAATACCGCGCCTTTCGCAAGGACGGGACGATGGTCTGGCTGGAGGCCAGTGCAAAGGCCATCTTCGAAGCGGGAACGGACCGATTGATCGAACTTCAGGACGCGGTTCGCGACGTGAGCGCCCGCA
>JANORH010000177.1:0-9826 GCA_031415215.1 Alphaproteobacteria bacterium
TCACCGGCCGCCAGTGGCTGTTGTTCTGGCTGGGCGCGCCATTCGCCGTCGCCTTCTTCACCTCGATCGACGTCATCGCCATCCGGCGACACCTCAAACCTCTCGCGCCGGTTCTGACCGCGCTCGACCGGGGCATGCGGCCAGATGATGATGTTCTTGGTACCGCGCTGGTGCGGGCGTTGAACCTGCCTCAGTTGTCCGCTGTCAGGGTGATCGTGCTGCACGGCCCCATGGCGACGCTGTCGCTGCTGCTGGTGATCGTCCCGATCAACGTCTTTTTCGATGCCGGGGTGGCCCTGTGGCAAGTGCTTGCCCTGGCGACCCTGATCTTTGTCTTCGCCACGCCGGCGCACGCCATCTTTGAGTATTTCGCGGTCAGTCGCGTGATCCAGCCGCTGGCGCAGCACCTTTCGCGCGCGCTGGACGGCCAGGTTCCGCCGGACCAGCTGGCTGAGCTGACCTCGGTGCCGCTGCGCACCAAACTGCTGTTCCTGGCGATCGCCGTCAGTTCCCTGCCGCTGGCCTTTGCCGCCGCGTCGTTCCTGTTCAAGTTTGATCGGATGCTGAAGGGCAACGGGTTCACGGTCCCGTCCGGCGAGATGGTGGCGCTTTACATCTGGAGCGCCGGCGTGGTGGGCGTCTGCATCCTCGGCTCGGTCTCGATGGCCGTCCTGACGTCGCGCGAGGTCTCACAGTCGGCCGCACGACTGATCGAAGCCATGCGTCGGGTGGAGAGAGGCCAACTGGAAGACGCCCGGCTGGAGGTGCTGAGCACCGACGAATACGCCGACATCAATCGCGGGTTCGACCTGATGCTGGATTCCCTGCGCGAGGAGCAACAGATCCTTGAGGTCACGCAGGCTCTGGCCGGGGAACTGCTGCTGGAAGTCTTGATCGCCCGGATCATGAGCGCGACGACCCAGCTGCTGACCGCCGAGCGCGCCTCGCTGTTCATCTATGATGACAAGACTGATGAGCTTTACACCGTCTATGCCGACGGCATGGAGACGCGGCAGATCCGTGTGCCGACGGACAGCGGGATCGCGGGGGCGGTGTTCACCTATGGCCAGATCGAAAACATCGACGAACCTTATCAGGATCCGCGTTTCAATCCCGAGATTGACCGGCTCTCGGGCTTTACGACGCGCAGCATTCTCTGCGTTCCAATCACCAACAAGGCGGGTGTCCGGATCGGGGTCGCCCAGGCCCTGAACAAGCGCGGAGGCCAATTCTCGCCCAAGGACGAGTCACGACTGAAGGCCTTTGCGGCCCAGGTGGCTGTCAGCCTGGAAAACGCCAAGCTGTTCGACGACGTGCTCAGCATCAAGAATTACAATGAAAGCATCCTGAAAAGCACCTCCAACGGCATTGTCACCCTGGATGCAGACGGCAAGATCGTCACTGCAAATGATACCGCCGAGGTGCTGTTGGGCCTAACCCGCGACAGCCTGGTCGGGCGAGACGCCGGGGCGGTGTTCACCGGGGTCAACGCGTGGATCATCGACAGTCTGGGCAAGGCCGAAGGCGGTGAGACCGCTCTGGCGATCGATGCGGAACTGGCCCGTGGCGACGGCGGGATCTCGACGGTGAACCTGACCGCCATGCCGCTGATTGATGCGACCGAGGCCCGGATCGGCTCGATGCTTGTGCTGGAGGACATCACCGAGGAGAAGCGGGTCCGTTCCACCATGTCGCGCTACATGTCCAAGGAGGTCGCGGACCAGTTGTTGTCCGCCGGCGAGCTGGAGTTGGGCGGCAAGGAGCAGAAGGTCACGGTGATGTTCTCCGACATCCGCCGGTTCACCTCGATCTCCGAGGCCCTCGGGCCGCGCGAGACGGTGTCGCTTCTGAACGAGTATTTCACCGAGATGGTCGACGTGATTTTCCAGCACGGCGGCATCCTCGACAAATATATGGGCGACGGGATCATGGCCCTGTTCGGTGCGCCGCTGGTCGGGCCGAACGATGCCGACAATGCGCTCGCCGCCGCCGACGATATGATGCGACGCCTGGCCGATCTCAACGTGCGCCGGGTTGCGGCCGGACAGGTCGCCCTTGATATCGGGATAGGGTTCTCGACGGGCCCGACCGTGGTTGGCAACATCGGCTCGGTGCGACGCCTGGACTACACGGTGATCGGCGACAACGTGAACCTGGCCTCGCGGCTTGAGAGCTCGACAAAGCAGTACGGTGCCAAGATCGTGCTGTCCGAGAGCACCGTGCGTGCGCTGAAGCGCCCCGCAACGCTGCGCGAGATCGATCTGATGCGCGTGAAGGGCAAGGATCGACCGGTCGCCGTCTATGAATCCCTGGGTTATCGGGCCGGCGAGGCAGGGCTTTCAGCCCTGCTTGACCTGCATGCGGCTGGAATCGAGGCCTATCGCGCCAGGAACTGGGCGGAGGCATCACGCGCCTTCGAAGCGGCGTTGGAACTGTATCCGAACGACGGACCGGCGCTGATCTATCTGGAGCGGTGTCGTGTGCTGGCGCAAACCCCGCCCCCCGCCGACTGGGATGGCGTCTGGAACCTGACCGAGAAGTAGGCGTCACCCGCCGGAAAACTCTTCTATCGATTGATGCGGCAGACCGGTATGGAGAACGCGCTTCTGACATCGAGCGCCGCGAAAGTCCCCATGAGCGACCAGACCACGCCAGACGACAAGACCCTGCCCGAACCGGTGTCCGCGACCATCCGGGCGCGGCTGCAGCGGGCCCGCAGGCGCTTTAACGCCAACGACAATATCGCCGCTTTTGTCGAACCTGGCGAGATGGAGGCGTTGCTGACCGAGGTCGCCGGCAAATTCCAGGGCGTGCTGGAAAGCCTGGTGATCGACACCGAGACCGACCACAACACCCAGGATACCGCGCGCCGGGTCGCCAAGATGTATCTGACCGAGGTGTTTCGCGGCCGTTATGCCGAGGCACCACCCGTCACGGAATTCCCCAACGCTGAATCCCTGAACGAACTGATGATCGTGGGGCCGATCACGGTACGCAGCGCCTGCAGCCACCACTTCTGCCCGATCATGGGGCGGATCTGGATCGGATTGATGCCCAACGAGCATTCCAACCTGATTGGGCTGTCGAAATACTCGCGACTTGCCGACTGGGTCATGTCGCGGCCACAGATCCAGGAAGAGGCCATCACCCAGATGGCGGAGGTGCTGATGGACAAGGTGCGGCCAGACGGTCTGGCCATCGTCATGGAAGCCGACCACTTCTGCATGCACTGGCGCGGGGTGAAGGACACTGACACCAAGATGATCAACAGTGTGATGCGCGGCTCGTTCCTCAAGAACAAACATCTGAGAAGTGAGTTCCTGTCCCTCCTGCAAGAACGGAAGTGAGCCGGAGATGCTCGTACGCTGCCTTTATGCAAGCCGCCCATCCGCCGCGCTGATCAGCACATCTTTCGACGACATCCTGACGAAGGCGCGCAAAAACAACCCCAACCTCGGCATCACCGGGCTGCTCTGTGTGTCTGACGACCTGTTCATTCAGGTGCTGGAAGGCGGGCGGGACGAGGTCAACGAGCTCTACAACACCATTGTGCGGGATGAGCGACACAAGGAAGTTCGACTGCTGGTCTACGAGGAAATCCGGGAGCGACGGTTTGGCAACTGGACCATGGGCCAGGTCAATATCGCCAGGATCAACCCGTCGCTGTTGTTGAAATATTTCAGGCGGGTAGAGCTTAATCCGTTCGACTGTTCCGGACAGTCGACCCTGGCGCTGTTGGCCGAGCTGGTCGACACCGCATCGATCCTCAGTCGCAGCGAATAGCGCCTCAGGCCTGCACCAGCCGGACGCGGGTGCCGCACAGGATCACTTCGCCGTCGGCGTCGAGCAAGCCACGCGCCTTGGCCCGCACCCGTACGGACACCGGGTCGTGGACCGCGACATCGAACGCGCCCAGACCCTCACCACGGCCATCGCTGGCTGTCACGAACCGCAGTTCGCCGCCCTCCAGCGCGATCCGCCAGCCGCCCTCCATAGCCACGGCCTGGCAACCCAGCACCTTGGCCCACCGCGCCGCCATGTCGGTCGGGTCATCCCCCTGCAGTTCGCCGCCGACTACGGCCACCGACGTCCCGGTCCGCACATTGACCTGCCAGTCCGGGCCACCCCATTCCCAGGCCTGCGGCGGGAACATCTGGTCCACCGACAGGATCGCGCCGCCGATGTCCCTGGGGTGGATGTGGCTCATGGACACCCTGCCCGGCATGTCCACGTTCTCGATCACCCGGGCACCAGCTTCATGGATATGGCGCCGGGCCTCGACGATGTCATCGACCTGTACCAGCACCATGTAACCGCCGTTGCCGCCCCGTTTTTCCAGCAGCCGGCCCGCGGTGGTTCCGGCCGCCCTGGGCGTCACCACCTCAAGGAACGTGTCACCCACCGGCCAGACGGCGTTCTTGAGGCCGAACTTTCCAACGCCGGGATCGGCATAAGCCGCCCCGAGACCCAGCACGGCCACGATGTCTGCCGTCTCGGCCTCCAGATCGTGTCCGACCAGGGCGATTTGTCTCAGGCGCATGTCAGGGATTCCATGAGGTCAGTTTGCCGGGCACCACAACTAGAGGATCGGCGCAGGCAGTGGTCAAGGCCGCGATCATCCGACACAGTCAGGCCGGGAAGAAACAAAGGACCAAACGTCATGGGCGCGACCACCATCGATACCGGCACCAACGACTTGCTGGCCACACTGGACGCAGGCGTACTGACGCTGACGCTGAACCGCCCCGAGGCGCGCAACGCCATGACGGGCGCCATGACGGCCGCGCTGGCCGATCAACTGGGCTGGGCGGAGTTTGAGCGCGCCGTGAAGTGCGTCGTGCTCACCGGCGCGGACAAAGGATTCTGCGCCGGAGGCGACGTCAAGGGCATGGCGGCCAGCGGCGACGGCACGGTTGGCGACAACACCATCGACGGCGCGATCCATCGCCAGCGGGTCAATCAGCGGGCCACAGCCGGCAAGCTGTTCAAGATGCCCAAACCCACGATCGCGGCCCTGCCGGGTGCGGCGGCAGGCGCCGGACTTGCCCTGGCGCTGGCCTGCGACCTGCGGATCATGTCCAGCAACGCCATCCTGACCACGGCCTTCGCGCGGGTGGGTTTCTCGGGCGACTATGGCGGGACCTATTTCCTGACCCAACTGGTCGGATCGGCCAAGGCGCGGGAATTGTACTACCTGTCGGATCGCGTCAGCGCCGAGGAGGCGCTGCGACTGGGCCTCACCAACTGGGTGTGCGCGCCCGAAGACCTGGCCGCGAAGACCCGCGAGATCGCCGGTCGCCTGGCCACAGGCCCGACGGTGGCCTACCGCTACATGAAGGAGAATCTCAATCGCGCCATGGCAGGTGACGTCGACGACTGCCTGGATCTGGAAGCCACACACCACGTCCACTGCGGCCAGACCGAGGACCACCGCGAGGCAACCAAGGCGTTTGTGGACAAGCGCGAGCCTGTGTTCAACGGCAGGTAGAGGCAGCGCCCCCTCCGTTGCCCCGGATCAAGTCCGGGGCAACGGAGGGGCTTTGAACCCTACCGGGGCAGCTTCGTGCTGCCCATCAGATACTGGTCGACCGAGCGGGCGCACTGACGACCTTCGCGGATCGCCCAGACCACCAACGACTGGCCGCGTCGGGCATCGCCGCAGGCAAAGATCCGGCTGTCCGAGGTGCGGTAGTCCTGCACGTTGGCCTTGACGTTGCCGCGCGCGTCCAGCTCGACAGCGCTCTGTTCGACCAGACCGGCCTTGCGGGTGCCGACAAAGCCCATGGCCAGCAGCACCAGGTCGGCCCTGAGCTCAAAGCTTGAGCCCTCGACCTCGCGCATCTGCATGCGGCCGTCCGGACCGGCGACCCATTCCAGGCGCGCGCAATCCAGAGCCGTCACGCGCCCGTCCTTGCCGACAGCGCGGCGGGTGGCGACGGCAAAGTCGCGTTCGACACCTTCCTGTTGCGACGACGAGGTGCGCATCTTCAGCGGCCAGTCCGGCCAGGTCAGGGCCTTGTTCTCATGCTCCGGGGGCTGAGGCATGATTTCCAGCTGCACGACCGAGGCGGCGCCCTGACGGTTCGACGTGCCGATGCAGTCTGAGCCGGTATCGCCGCCGCCGATCACCACCACATGCTTGCCCTTGGCCGACAGCGTGCCGGAAGGCGCGGCCACATCTTCAGCGTCGCCAGCGTTGCGTTTGTTCTGCTGGGTCAGGAACTCCATCGCATAATGGACGCCATCCAGTTCGCGACCGTGTGCTTCCAGATCGCGCGGATCCTCGGCACCATTGGCCATCACCAGCACATCATAGTCGTCCAGCAGGCGTTGCACCGAGACGTCGACGCCGACTTCAAAGCTGCAACGGAAGATCACACCCTCACCTTCCATCTGCCGGATCCGCCGGTCGATGAGGTGCTTTTCCATCTTGAAGTCAGGAATGCCGTAACGCAGCAGACCGCCGGGTCGATCCGACTTTTCAAACACGGTGGTGACATGGCCAGCGCGGGCCAGCTGTTGCGCGCAGGCGAGGCCCGCCGGGCCGGAGCCCACGATCGCCACGCGTTTTCCGGTGCCGCGCTCTGACGGCTGGGGCGTGATCCAGCCCTCGTCCCATCCACGGTCGACGATCTGGCATTCGATCGACTTGATGGTCACGGGATTGTCCTGGATGTTCAGGGTGCAGGAGGCCTCGCAGGGGGCGGGGCAGATGCGACCCGTGAACTCCGGGAAGTTGTTGGTGGACTGCAGGTTGTCCAGCGCCTCACGCCACTGGTCGCGATAGACCAAGGTGTTGAAGTCCGGGATCTGGTTGTTCACCGGGCAGCCCTGGTGACAGAACGGAATCCCGCAATCCATGCAGCGCGCGGCCTGCTGCTGCAGCTCAGGTTGCGGCAGGGGCTGGACGAATTCTTTCCAGGTCTTCAGGCGTTTTGCCACGGGGTCGTACCCGCGGTCATGGCGCTCGATCTCCAGGAAGCCGGTGGGCTTGCCCATGTGGTCCCTCGTAGGCTTGTACTATTCGGCCGCGACGGCGGCAGCTGCCGCGCGTTGGTTGGCCATGTCGGTGAGCGCGCGGCGATAGTCCTTGGGCATCACCTTGACGAAGGACGACAGAGAGGTGTCCCAGGTGTCCAGGATTTCAGCGGCGCGCGCACTGCCCGTGTGCAGGTGGTGGCGTTCGATCAGGATGCGCAGGCGCTCGGCATCAAAGCTGAGCAGGTCGCCCATGCCGGCGTTGTCCACTGAAACGGATCGCTGGCCGGGCCGCGACGCGTCGTCCCCGCCCAGAGCCGGGCCCACCGGCTCCAGATCAACCATCGACCTGTTGCAGAGCTCGGTGAAGCGCTTTCGGGGATCGTAAACATAGGCCACGCCGCCGCTCATGCCAGCCGCAAAGTTGCGACCGGTATCGCCCAGAACGACGACAACGCCGCCGGTCATGTATTCGCAGCCATGATCGCCCAGGCCCTCGACCACGGTGATGGCGCCGGAGTTTCGAACCGCGAAACGCTCACCGGCGACACCCTCGAAATAGGCTTCGCCGGCAATGGCACCGTACAGCACCGTGTTGCCGACCACGATGTTGCGCGTGGGATCGCGGCGCGAGTCTGCCGGCTGGCGCACCACCACGCGACCGCCCGACAGGCCCTTGCCCACATAGTCATTGGCGTCGCCCACCAGGGTCAGGCTGACCCCGCGCGCCGCGAACGCCCCGAAACTCTGGCCCGCCGTGCCCTTGAAAGTGAACGCAATGGTGTCGTCCGCCAGGCCAGCGTGGCCGTAGCGTTTTGCCACCTCGCCCGACAGCATTGCCCCGACAGTTCGGTTGATGTTGCGCACGGTGTATTCGCCGCGCACCGGTTGGCCGGATTCCAGCGCCACCCTGGCATCGGCGATCAAGGTGTGATCCAGAGCGCGTTCCAGACCGTGGTCCTGCTGATCCGTGTGGCGCAGGTTCTTCTGGCCGTGCGACGGGACGGAGTAGAGGATCCGTGACAGGTCGATCCCGTGCGCCTTCCAATGATCCAGCGCCGGACGCATATCCAGCCGATCAACGCGCCCGATCATCTCGGCCACGGTGCGGAAGCCCAGTTCGGCCATGATTGCACGCAGCTCTTCGGCCACGAAGAAGAAGTAGTTGATCACATGCTCGGGTTGGCCGGTGAAGCGCGCGCGCAGCACCGGATCCTGGGTCGCCACCCCCACCGGACAGGTGTTGAGGTGGCACTTGCGCATCATGATGCAGCCCGCCGCGATCAGCGGTGCCGTGGCAAAGCCGAACTCGTCAGCCCCCAGCAGCGCGCCGATGGCCACGTCACGGCCGGTACGCAATCCGCCGTCCACCTGCACGGCGATGCGGGCCCGCAGGCCGTTCAGCAACAGGGTCTGCTGGGTCTCGGCCAGACCGATTTCCCAGGGCGAGCCGGCATGGGTCAGCGAGGTCAGCGGTGAGGCGCCGGTGCCGCCTTCGAAACCGGAGATGGTCACATGGTCGGCCCGCGCCTTGGCGACGCCGGCGGCCACAGTGCCGACGCCCACTTCGGACACCAGCTTCACCGAAATCCGCGCCCTGGAGTTCACATTCTTCAGGTCGTGGATCAGCTGGGCCAGATCCTCGATGGAATAGATGTCGTGGTGCGGCGGCGGGCTGATCAGGCCCACGCCGGGTGTGGAATGGCGGACGCGGGCGATGTTGGCGTCAACCTTGTAGCCGGGCAGCTGGCCGCCCTCGCCGGGCTTGGCACCTTGGGCCATCTTGATCTGGATATCGTCGGCATTGACCAGGTATTCGATGGTGACGCCAAACCTTCCAGACGCCACCTGCTTGATTGCCGAGCGCATGGAATCGCCGTTGGTCATGCAGACATAGCGGTCGGCTTCCTCGCCGCCCTCGCCGGTGTTCGACTTGGCGCCGATGCGGTTCATCGCGATCGCCAGCGTGGTGTGCGCCTCGCGCGAGATCGAGCCGAAGCTCATCGCACCGGTGGCGAAACGCTTGACGATCTCGCTGGCCGCCTCAACCTCCTCCAGCGGCACCGCCTCGGCCTTGCGGAATTCCATCAGCCCGCGAATGGTCAGCAGCCGGCCAGTGGGATCGCGCGCGCCCTGGTCGTTGATGCGGGCGGCGAAGCGGCGATAGGCGTCCTGTGAATTGCCGCGCACCGCGTGCTGCAAATCGGCCACCGTATCCGGCGCCCAGACGTGGTCCTCGCCGCGCAGGCGGAACGAATAATCGCCGCCGGGGTCGAGCTGATCGCGATAGACCAGTTCGTCACCGAACGCGTGCCGGTGACGCAGCACCGTTTCGGCGGCAATCTCGGCCATCCCCGCGCCTTCGATCGTGGTGGCGGTGCCGGTGAAGCATTTCTCGACAAACGCGCTGGACAGGCCGACGGCGTCGAAGATTTGGGCGCCGCAATAGGATTGGTAGGTCGAGATGCCCATCTTGGACATCACCTTGAGGATCCCCTTGCCGATCGCCTTGATGAAGTTCTTCTGCACTTCATGTGCCGACAGCTTCATGTTTTCGGAAACCCGCAGCTCCTCCAGCGTATCGAACGCCAGATACGGATTGATCGCCTCGGCGCCATAACCGGCCAGCGCGCAGAAATGATGCACTTCCCGGGCTTCGCCGGTCTCCACCACCAGGCCGGTGCCGGTGCGCAAGCCCTGGCGGATCAGGTGGTGATGGACAGCGGCCGTGGTCAGCAGCGCGGGCACGGCGATACGCTCGGCCGAAACCGCCCGGTCGGACAGGATGAGAATGTTGCGCCCGGCAAGGACGGCGTCAGTGGCTTCGCGGCAGATGCGCTCGACGGCT
>JANORH010000178.1:0-1856 GCA_031415215.1 Alphaproteobacteria bacterium
TCCCGACGCCTGGCTGAAACGCCCCGCCAATATCGCACGGATCGTTCGCGTCTGGGCCCGGGGCAAGACCCGGAACGCAGGCCTATGTCCGCCCAGGGGCGGTCCTGAGCGCACGGAACTGTTCGAAGGTCTCGGCATCTCCCACGTAGCCGACATGGACCGGGTCCGCGCGGAGTTCGCTTGTCCGCCCCAGCGTAAAGGCGCGATCGTCCGGGAAATATTTCTGGAGGACGTGCGATGTCTGGGTTCAAGCTTCTGATCAACGGCGCGATGGTGGCCGGCGATGCCACCATGGACGTGATCAACCCCGCCACTGAGGAACCGGTCGCGACCTGCGCGCGCGCTTCCATGGCTCAGCTGGATCAGGCCGTCGCCGCCGCCAAAGCCGCCTTCCCGGCCTGGAGCAAGACCTCTATCGATACCCGCCGCGCGGCGCTGATCGCCATGGCCGACGCCATCCAGGCCAATATCCCCGAGCTCGCCCGCCTGCTGACCCAGGAACAGGGCAAGCCGCTGGAAGCCGCCATGGGAGAGATCTTCGGGGCGTCGGCCTTCTTCCGCTACTTCGCCAGCCTCGACCTGCCGGCCAAGGTGATCCAGGACACGGCCGAGGGCAAGATCGAGATCCGCCGCAAGCCGCTTGGCGTGATCGGCGCGATCGTGCCCTGGAACTTCCCGATCATCCTGATGGCCTTCAAGGTGCCCGCCGCCCTGCTGGCCGGCAACACCATCGTGCTCAAACCAGCCGCCACCACGCCCCTGACCACGCTCAGGATCGCCGAACTGGTCAAGGATCTGCTGCCGCCCGGCGTCCTGAACGTCATTGCCGACGCCAATGACCTTGGTGCCGCCATCACCAGCCATCCGGATATCCGCAAGATCAGCTTTACCGGCTCCACCGAGACCGGCAAGCGGGTCATGGCCGGCGCCGCCAGTGCGTTGAAGCGCGTGACGCTGGAACTGGGCGGCAATGACGCTGCCATCGTCATGGGCGATGTGGACCCGGTGCTGACCGCGCCCAAGATCTTCAACGCCGCATTCCAGAATTCAGGCCAGGTCTGCATCGCCGCCAAGCGGATCTATGTGCACGAGAGCATCTACGACGCCATGTGCGACGAGCTGGCCAAGCTGGCTGACGCGGCCGTATTGGGAGATGGCCTGGAACAGGGCACCCAGTTCGGCCCCCTCCAGAACAAGGCCCAGTTCGACAAGGTTCTGGGCTACATCGAGGCCGGCCGCCGCGACGGCAAGGTGATCGCCGGCGGGGCCCGCCAGGGCGACAAGGGCTATTTCATCCGCCCCACCATCGTGCGCGACATCACCGATGGCTCTCCGCTGGTGGATGAGGAACAGTTTGGCCCGGTCCTGCCGATCATCAAATATGCCGATGCTGACGAAGCGGTCGCCCGTGCCAACGCCTCGGACTATGGCCTGGGCGGCTCGATCTGGGCCAAAGACAGTGACAAGGCCTGGGACCTGGCAGCCGGCATGGAAAGCGGCACCGTCTGGATCAACAAGCACGCCGACCTGCAACCCCACCTGCCCTTCGGCGGCGCGAAGTTCTCCGGCCTGGGCAGCGAGTTGGGACAGGAAGGCCTCCACGAGTTCACCCAGATCCAGGTCCTGAACATGGCGCGGTGACCTGCCTTCCCTGTCTACGTGGAAGGGGGACCGTCGGCGCAGCCGAAGGTGCAAGGGGCGGGACCGGTCACGGCAGGTGAACTCGTCCCTACACCATCTCCCTCGGATTCACTCTTCGTCGTTTAAGGCTGCGTTTTTCCTTCTCCCACAAGGGGACCTGCGATTCTGTCGCTGAAGCTATTTTTGTAGTTACAGGGGGGGTTGGTTTGTGAGTT
>JANORH010000179.1:0-9510 GCA_031415215.1 Alphaproteobacteria bacterium
CGCCGAGGCCCCGTTGCTGCAACCGCTCAGCCTGCTGCTGGAACTGGCGGGCGAGGCCATGCGATCGCGGCTGTTCGTCGAGCAGTCCGAAGTCGGGGCGGAGTCCTGCCTGCGACCTGACTTTACCGTCTCCATTGCACGTCAGCACATCGATAGCGGCACGTCGCAGGGTCGGCACTACTATCAGGGCTCTGCCTTTCGGGCCGCGAACGGTACTGATCGTCCCGAGGAATTCGTGCAGGTCGGACTGGAAGTGTTCGCGACCGGCGGGCTCGCAGAAATCGCCGATACAGAGATTGCGACCCTGGCCTGGCGCGCGGCTGAGGCCGGTGGACGGGCGGACCTGTCGATGTCGATGGGCGATGTCGCGCTTTTCGGCGCTTTCGTAGAATCCCTGGATTTGCCAGAAGCGCTTGCGGCGCGGCTGAAGCGCGTCGCGGGGCGACCACGTTTGCTGGCGGCGGAACTGGCGCGTGTCGGTCAGAAGGCGGGCGAGGGCGGCGGCAGGCTGGCCGCCCTTCTGGCGGGAATGTCAAATCGAGCCGGCGCGGCGCTGCTGGAAGAGGTCTGGGCGCTGGCGGGGGTCGAGCCGGTGGGTGGCCGTGGGCCAGCCGAAATCGCCACGCGGCTGATCCGGAGGGCCAAAGCTGCGAACGCACCGGCGCTGACGAGCGGTCAGGCCACGGCCATTCGTGCCTTCATGGCCATTGATGACACCCCGTCGGCTGCGCTCGCCAAGGTGCGCGAGCTCGGCGGAACCAAGGGGTCGGGACTTGGCGAGGCCATGGCGGCCTGGGACGCCCGACTGGCGACGTTGGGCGCGACGATCCCGAGGGAGGCGTTGCGCTTCAGTCCTGCACTTGGCCACGCCTTTGATTACTACGACGGCATCACCTTCGAGGTGCGAAGTGCCGCAATTGGCCCGGGACGCCCCGTGGCCGTGGGCGGACGCTATGACGGACTGGTCGCTCGATTGGGCGGCGGGGCGAACGCAAGAGCGGTGGGCTGCATGGTGCGGCCCTGGCGCGCCTTTGCAGGGGGCGAAGCATGAGCGGGCTCGTCATCGCGATCCCCTCCAAGGGTCGCCTGAAGGAACAGGTTGAAGGCTGGCTGGCCGATTGCGGGTTGAAGCTGGAGGTCTCCGGCGGTGCTCGCGGATATCTGGCCAACCTCAAGGGGCTGCCCGGCGCGCAGGTAAGACTACTGTCGGCGTCGGACATCGCCGACGCACTGGAAGCCGGTGAGGTTCACCTGGGCGTGACGGGTGAGGACCTGCTGCGCGAGAAGGGCGAGGACATCGACGCACGAGTCCTGCTGTTGCGTGCACTGGGCTTTGGGCGCGCTGACCTTGTCGTGGCCGCACCCAAGAGCTGGCTCGATGTCGACACGATGTCGGACCTTGAAGAAGTCACCTACGACTATCTGGCGCGCACCGGACGGCGCATGCGCGTCGCCACCAAGTACCTGATCCAGACGCGGACGTTCTTCGCAAAACACGGGATCGCCGACTACCGGATTACAGAATCCAACGGTGCTACGGAAGGCGCGCCAGCGGCAGGATCCGCGGAGCTGGTGGTCGACATCACCACCACGGGGGCCACGCTGGTCGCCAATGGACTGAAAGTGCTGGACGACGGTGTAATTCTGAAGAGTGAAGCCCAGCTGGCGGCATCGCTCAAAGCGACATGGGACGATACAGCCCGGGTGTCAGCCGAGCGGTTGTTGCGAATTCTCGAAGCCCGCGGCGCAGCGCTTCGCAGCGCCACCCTTTCCTGGACCCTGCGCAGTGACGCTGACGAAACCCGGGTGATCGAAACCCTGATCGCGGCAGGCGCTGTACGTCGACCCAACGGGCTTCTGGTCGATTCGGCGATGGTGGCTGATGCGTCATTGGCGCTGGCGGCAACCGGTCTCGGGCCGATCACGGCGTTGCGACCAGATTTCGTCTTTGAGGTGAATTGTCCCGCCTTCGACAACCTGAGCGCGCGGATATTTTGACTATATAGTCAAAAAGACAGCGTAAATTTTGCCTCAAGTTGCGATTTCTTGATCAATTCGCGCACAGACTGACGCTTGCAGCCGTTGACTTGGGTAGAAAATTGCCGCTTTGTCATCTGGCGAGAGACATGAAGGCGCAAGTCCTAAAGTCTCCGGCGTTTCGGGGAGGAAACGCCCGCTCTTAACAGAGCGATTGCTCAAGGCGGCCCGCAGCGATTATCCCCCGCTGCGGGCCGATTCTTTTCCAGGCCACTCAATCCAGTTCTGCTGACTCATCCGTCAAAATGTCATTGGCGGCGTGCTATCGCCCTGCGCCAGCTGCCGGTTTCGGTGCCGAAATCGCCACCACAAATCGCGCCTTAATCCGTCCTCCACTGGCAAAAACCAGGGTGGCTGACAAGTTGTCGCCAACCTTCTGGCCCTTTGTCAGTCCCAGGAACATCAGGTGATAACCCCCCGGTGCGAAGATCACCTCGCCACCCGCCGGCAACGGCACGCTTGTCACCATCCGCATAGACGCCATGCCGCCGCTGACGCTGGACTGGTGAATCTGTACCTGGCGCGCGGCTGACGTTTCAACCGACAATAACGCGTCCGGCTTTGCGCCGGAATTCACCAGGGTCAGAAATCCGACCCCGGTGGTTCCCTGGGCTGCCGGACGGCTCCAGGCCGCCAGCACGCCAGGTCCCGCCTGGGCGGCGGACGCCATTAGCATCGCTGCAAGGATTGACCAGACAACGGTCCTCACGTTCTCACCTTCTTCGCAACAATCCGCGCCCGCGCGGTCACCGGGCCCAGCATGCCAGCCATAGCCGTGGCGATCGCCGGATCCGTGGTGGCAGGCGTGCCTCCCTTGAAGGGCGGCTGCGGCGCATATTCCGCCTGCAGCATCAACGCCTGCGCATACGGTCTACCCCGTAGCATCTCCACCATCGCCAGACCGAAGTCGAGACCGGCCGACACGCCGGCACCGGTGACGATGTTGCCGTCCGTGACAACACGGGCGTCGACCGGGGTCGCGCCGAACTCCGACAAGACGTCGCGGGCAGCCCAGTGCGACGTCGCCCGTTTGCCCTTCAGCAGGCCAGCGGCCCCCAGCAGCAGAGAGCCGGTGCAAACACTGGTAATGTAGCTGGCCCGTCCGCCCCTATCACGCAGGTACTCAACCGTAGCCGGATCATCCATGGCCGCGACGGTTCCAGCTCCGCCGCCCGGCGCAAACAGGATGGTCGGGGTTTCAAACGCATCACCGATCCGGGCCGTCGGCTGGATCGCCAGGCCCAGATCGCTCTTCACCGGATCCAGCGTCGACTGGTTGCTCACCAGTTCAACCTTGGCGCCCATCATGCTGGCGAAGAAATAATGGGGACCGACAAGGTCCATGGCGGTGAAGCCCGGATAGAGCAGCATGCTGACCGTCTCGCCGGCATGCATGCGCATTCCAGGCACGGCCATCAACTGACCGTGCGCCTCGGCAGCGCGGACCATCGCCTCGGCCTCCGAAAGCGGCGCAACCGCCGCCATCGCGCGCTCAATGGCCAGGAATGGCACCAGCGCCGAAGCGCCAGCCAGATTGCGGATCAGGGTTCTACGGTCGAAGGGCATTTGGTAGCTCCTAGTGATTGTGTTGATGACCAGTCTCAGAAGCCGGTGCGACAGGGGTGACAGTCAGGGTCGGTGCAGGGCGCGTCGGCCGCGGCGTATTCGGGGCTACAGCCTCCACCCAGCGATTCTGAAGCGCCCCGCACGTCTGAATGGCCGGGAACGCCAGCGTACCGACCACTGCCGGAAGCTTGGTCAGGATCAGGAACTCATCGAACTGGTCGGGCGCCAACCTGCCGGTCCAAATGATGGCGGACACCATCTCCGGATTGCCCGCCGGGCGTTCTATCCGCAACGACCAACCGGGTTTCGGCTGCGGGCGCGCGGTCGTGACCCCCCTCGGCAGCTCGATCCGCAGAGCCGTGGTTGCCTTGCCGTCGCAGCCATGGCCTACGCCGAACCGCAACACCTGATAGCTCTCTGCCACTGCCGTTGTCGGCACTAGGCTGACATGGGCGTCGGCAACCCCGGCGGTGAGCACAACGGCGGCGACCGCAAGCAATCTCAGAACGACCATGACACACCTCCGAACACCGAACGCCCGTCACCGGGCCAGTAGGCCGCGCTGGTCGCGGTTGCTGCTATCTGCGCCTGAACATTGGATATGTAGTCCTTGTCCCCCAGATTGCGGATGTCGATGAAGATCGAGACCCGCTCGTTCAAAGCCCATCCGGCGTTGAGGTTTACGACGGCGTATGACGGCGCCTGGGTCGCGTTCCTGTAATCCACCTGGATCTTCGAAGCCGACCATTCGAGGGACGGCGCCACAAACCAGCCTGCCGGGTGATCGTAGCGCAACTCGGCGCGGTAAAAATGCTTCGGCACAATCGGCAGCCTGTTGTCGCCATACTGGACATCGCCGTCGAACCGGAAATCGGACAGCGTATAGGTCTGGCGCAACCGCAGACCTTCGACGACCTGCCAGTCCAGGGCCGCTTCAATCCCCTGGTGGATGGTCTTGTCGGCATTGAAGGTCGACGCCGGGAAGTTAGGTCCAACCGTGAACTGCAGCAGTTCATTGTCCAGTCGTGCACGGTAAAGGGTTATATCGACCAGGAAGGGCCCTCCGCCTCCGCGCGCACCCACCTCCGCCGTCCAGGCTTCCTGAGCCCTGACAGGCGCAAACCCGGCGTTGGTTGGCGACAGTGAGCTGAAATTCGGAGGTTCCACCGAGCGGGTCACATTGGCGAATACCTGGGCACCATCTTCGGCCTCCCAGATCAGCCCCACGCGGGGCGACACCCAGTCATAGTCTCGTGACGCAGTCAGATCGAATGTCGTCGGTACGCCGGGAATCCGATAGCTGACATAGTCGCGCCTGGCCTGTCCCCAGGTCGCGCCCGCCACCAGCGCCAGGCGAGGTGTGACAAAGAGCCGGCCTTCGCCGAACACGTCGACAGCATCGGCGTTCTGGCGGGTGCGCGATGTGGCCGCACCGCGAGCGCCCCGCACATTGATGTAGAAATTGGAGTCCAGGTCCCCTGTGCGGGTCCAGACACCTGCAAACGCGTCCGCGCGCAGGCCGCCGATATCGCCGTCCCAGTCGAGCCGCGCGAACGCAGAATAGTTACGACTTTCCTGGTCGACGACCTGGAATATCGGGTGGTCCAGGTCCTTCCAGGTCACATAGGTGCCGGCATTGAGGACGGCGTTCTCACTTAAACGCCAGTCGGTGCGCAAAGAGGCGCGAACGCCGCGTTGATTGCGCCCCTGGTCGATCGCGTAGCTGGTCGGGGACGGTTGGCGTGGGTTGGCGTTGAACTGGGTCAGGGTAAGCGCACCGGGGATTTCCTGGGCTATATTCCAGCCGTTGACGATCAGGCGAACCTCGCGATCCTGGCCGAAGCTACGCCCCACATTCAGAGACCCGAACTGGAGGTTCTGCTGGCTCTGGGGCCGATATCCCTGGCCCGTCTGGTTTGTTGCCGCCGCAAAGACATCCCAGTCGCCGGTCTCCCGTGCGATGGCGATGTGTTGGCGGGCGAGGCCATAGCTGCCGCCGTCGAGGCGCACCCGATCATCGTAGCCTGCGTTCTTGCCTGTGGGCGTCACCACATTGATCGCACCACCCAGCAGAGCCCCGCCAAAGCGCAATGCGTTGCCGCCGCGATAGACTTCCGTAAATCGCGCGATCAGGGGGTCAACTGACTGGCTATCGCCAAAGCCGTCGGCCTCATTGAGCGGCAAGCCGTCCTGGGCGATCAACAGGCCGCGGACGTGGCTGCCGTTACCAATTCCGGAACCCCGGATCGAGACGCGGATGTCTCCGCCCCATTTGCGCTGCGCGTAGACGCCCGGCGCGTCGCGCAGCATGTCGTCGAGGCCGATCGCAAAGCGCTTCTGATAGGACTCAGCCGCGATGACCGAGACGCCGCCGGGGGTTTCTGAGAGGCGCTTGCGAGCATTTCCGACCACGGCGGGATCTTCGGGATTGCGGGCGCCCGTGACGATGACGGTGTCAACAGTGGTCGCGGTGTCCGCCGCCCGCGCAAGGGCGGGCATGAGCGCGGGCATAGAGGCGGCTGCGAACAGCAGCGCGCGAGGAAGTATGAGCATGTAAATTGTCTCTCAAAACGCAGATGAACGGGCGCACGGGGTCGCGCGCCAACGATGTCAATCAGGCGTTGGAGAGGGGTGGACCTTGTCCCGGCGGACGGGGCGGGGCGCGAGCAACAGGTCGGATTCCGCGAGGGGTTTCCGTAACAAGCGCCTCTTTGACCGCATAGGCGACAGCGAGGACGCTGACCAACGGTGGCACCGTGGTGGCGATGGCCGGGCAGATACAATGCTGACAAGCGTGCCCCGAAGGAGCCTTGGCGGGAACTGAACCGTCGGGCACGGATTGAAGCCCCTGCTGGGTACAAACAATCATGTCCGAAAGGGACATCGGGGCCGAAGACGCCAGCGAGGGGATCAATGCCTGAACCAGCAGTGCGAACGCCGTCAACAGGGCGATGATCGCCCTGCGCTCGGCGCTTACACTCATGGGTAGGGATACGGTTCTTTCCACGAGAATGCGTTTTAAGCGGGCGGCTCGATTCCGCAATGCCGTTGCGTGTGCAAAGGTAGGTGCCACAAGCAAAATGGAGACTTGATGGCCGGCGAGGTCGAAACAGGAGCCTACAAGGACGTCGTCCTTTTCCTGGCGACAGCGGGCGTCGTGGTGCCCCTGTTCCGGCGCTGGAAGATAAGTCCAATTCTCGGTTTCCTGATCGCGGGCGTCGTGCTGGGCCCCTACGGGCTGGGAGCCCTCGCGGACGAAATCGGGTGGTTGGGCTTTCTGACCATAGAGAATCCCCGGGAGCTGGCCCAACTCGCGGAACTGGGCGTTGTCTTCCTGCTGTTCACCATCGGTCTGGAACTTTCGTGGGAGCGGTTGCGCAGCCTGCGCAGATACGTCTTTGGTCTGGGCGCGCTGCAGGTTGCGCTATGCCTGACGGCGACCGCCGCCATTGCGATTGCTTTCGGCCAGCCGCCGGGTGCCGCCATCGCCATCGGGGCGGCGCTGGCGCTGTCTTCGACGGCGATCGTTATGCCCATCCTTTCGGAGCAGAAGCGTCAGCACGCCATCGCCGGTCGTGCGACATTTTCAATCCTGCTGTTCCAGGATCTGGCTGTGGCTCCGATCCTCATCACAATCACGCTGATGGGCCGGCAATCGGGCCAGGCGTTTTCGCCAGCGCAACTCCTGTCACTCCTGCCTGCGGTCGCCGGTCTTGGGGTACTGTTCGTATTCGGTCGGCTCTTGCTACGCCCTATGTTGCGGTCTGTGGCCAAGGCCAAGAGCGAGGAACTGTTTGTCGCCGCCTGCCTGCTGGTGGTGATCGGTGCGGGTCTGGTGAGCGCCATCGCCGGGGTTTCCATGGCGCTTGGGGCCTTCGTGGCAGGACTGCTGCTGGCCGAAACGGAGTTCCGCCACGAGGTTCAGACCCGCGTCGAGCCATTCAAGGGGCTATTGCTGGGACTGTTTTTCATTTCGGTCGGCATCAGCTTGAACATCCCGCTGTTGCTGGAGCGACCGGCCGTTGTGCTCGGATCTGCTGTAAGCTTGGTGACCCTAAACGTCGCGGTTGTGTTTCTTCTCACAAAAGCCTTCGGCCTCAAAACCCGAAGCGCCATCGAGGCGGCTCTTCTGCTGGCAGGTGCCGGCGAATTCGCGTTCGTCATTCTGGGACAGGCCATGGAGCAAGGCCTGGTGGACCGCATGCCGGGCCAGACGGTACTGGTCGCCGCCACCTTGTCCATGTTCGCAATCCCACTTTTGGCTGAGCTTGGGCTCAAACTGGGTGGCCGCCGGGTTGCGCCTCAGGAAATTCCGCCAGAACCAGAGCCCGAGCGGGAAGCAGGCGACGTCGCGCCCAAGGTCATCGTGATCGGCTATGGTCGCGTCGGCCGCCTGGTCAGCGAAATGCTGGGGCGACATGAGCTGCCTTGGGTTGCGGCCGACCTGAATGCGAAACTGGTCGAACAAGGCCGTCGGGGCGGCAAGATGATTTATTTCGGCGACGCCTCGCGGGCCGACTTTCTGAATCGCTGCGGATTGCCCGATGCAGCGGCGCTCGTCGTGACCATGGACGACCCCGAAGGCGCAGAGGCTATTGTTTCTGTGGCGCGTGAGTTACGGCCCGATCTGACCATCGTGGTCCGCGCCCGCGACGCGCGTCACGCGCAGAGACTTTACGACCTTGGTGCCACCGACGCCGTGCCGGAGACTGTCGAAGCCAGTCTTCAGCTTTCCGAGGCGGTCCTGGTTGAGATCGGCGTGCCAATGGGCCTTGTGATCGCCTCGATCCACGAACGGCGCGATGAGTTTCGCAACGCCTTGAACAAGCCTGATTCCCCTGGTGGCCGCGCCCGCCGGTATCGCCAAGGCCTCGGCAATTGAGGCAGGTTTTCGCCTCGCTGGAAATAAATCGTCATCTTCCGTTCATGTGACGGGAACCAAAAGCAGCCATGGGCCATTGGTCCTGTGGCTGGGATGGGTTGTGTTCAGGGTGAGGGTTTGTCGCATCGCGACACACGGTTCGTCCATATTCACATCCAGACCGTCCTGATAGTACGTGCGCGGCGCGGTCCACATTCGAGCGATGTGTGGCTTCAACGACACTTTAGAAACCGGTCGACCTTGCTATAAGCAAGGCAAGTTCAAATGTGCGCAGCACCCTAGGGCAGCAAGAGGGCTAAAAAATGAAACTGAAACTCCTGGCCGGAGCCGCAATGGCTGCGGCGTTTGCCGCCTCGGGGGCCATGGCCCAAGAGGGCTGGTACGGTGCCGTCGATCTCGGTTACCACTGGCCCACCGAATTCAAGGTGACGTCTTCGAATAACGCCGCGAACGGCGCGCCTTATGCCTGGGAACTCAACCAGGAAGACGATTGGGCCGGCTTCGCGCGTCTTGGCTACAAGCTTGATGACAACTGGCGCATCGAACTGGAAGTGGGCTACCGCGGTGGCGACATTGACTCCATTCGTGGCGGTTCAAACCAGGCTGTTGTCGGCCTCTGCACCCCGGGCGTGATCCGCACCGTTGGCGCGCCGGTCTGCGGCTCGCCGGACGGCGACGTGACCTCCTGGACCGTGATGGGCAATGTCCTTTACGACATCCTGCCCGACTCGGCCCTCAGCCCGTTCATCGGTGCCGGTATCGGCCTCAACCACACAAAGGTTGACGTCAACGGCCAGTTCTCGAACATCACCGGTGCCATCTCGGCTGCAAATCCGGCAATCCAGAACCTGCTGATCGACGACAAGGACACGTCGTTCGCCTATCAAGGCATCGCCGGCATCGCCTGGCGGGCCACGGACCAGCTGCGGGTCGACCTGACCTATCGCTATCTGGCCGGTTCCGACATGGACTTCATCTCGACCGGCAGTGGCACACCGGGCCTCCAGCCTGGTACGTTCAGCGGC
>JANORH010000180.1:0-2177 GCA_031415215.1 Alphaproteobacteria bacterium
GCCGATGTGACGCGTCTGGGCGATGGCCAGTGGCGCGTGGAGGGCCGGGGCGGCCTCTCCGAACCCGCCGATGTGGTCGATTGCGGCAACGCTGGCACGGGTGTGCGGCTGATCATGGGCGCTGCGGCCGGCTTTGACATGGCAGTGACGTTCACCGGCGACGGGTCTCTGCGTGGGCGGCCGATGAACCGGGTGTTGAAGCCGTTGGGAGAGATGGGGGCCAGCTGGATCTGTCGGCGGGGCGGGCGTTTGCCGCTGACGCTGAAAGGTGGAAACCTGTGCCATATCGCCTATCGGCTG
Source organism: Alphaproteobacteria bacterium (assembly GCA_031415215.1). Taxonomy (GTDB): domain Bacteria; phylum Pseudomonadota; class Alphaproteobacteria; order Caulobacterales; family Caulobacteraceae; genus Phenylobacterium. Next base: position 301 of record JANORH010000180.1, read on the forward strand.
CCGGAACCCTCGGCCCAGGTGAAGTCGGCGGTGCTGCTGGCCGGCCTGCACGCGGCGGGCGGGGCCGAGGTGGTCGAGCCGGAAGCTACCCGTGACCATACCGAACGCATGCTGCGGGGCTTCGGCGCCGAGGTTGAGGTGCGCGAAGAGGCTGGTGGGCGCCGCATCATCCTGCCGCCGGGCCAGAAACTCACGGGCACGAAGATCCACGTCCCAGGCGATCCGTCGTCGGCGGCGTTTCTGCTGGTGGCGGCCCTGGTGACGCCGGGTTCGGAGATTACAGTTCAGGGCATGCTGCTGAACCCGCTGCGGATCGGGCTGCTGGATACGCTGGGCGAGATGGGCGCGGACCTTTCGGTGACCAATGTGCGCGACGAGGGCGGCGAGACGGTGGCTGATATCACGGCGCGGCACTCAGACCTGGAAGGCGTCGTGGTGCCACCGGAGCGCGCGCCGTCCATTATTGATGAATATCCGATCCTGGGGTTCGCGGCGGCCTTTGCCCGGGGCAAGACCGTGTTGCGCGGCATCGGCGAAATGCGGGTCAAGGAAAGCGACCGCATCGCCCTGATGGCGGCCGGGCTATCGGCCTGTGGCATCGGGGTTGAGGAAGAGGCCGAGACCCTGACGGTAATCGGCGCCAAGGGCAGCAATCACCTGGTGGCCGGCGGCGCCGGGGTGACCACCCACGGCGACCACCGCATCGCCATGTCGCATCTAATCCTGGGTCTGGCGGCCGAAGCACCGGTGAGGGTGGATGAACCGGGAATGATCGCGACCAGCTTTCCGGGGTTTGTGGAGCTGATGCGGGGTTTGGGCGCGGAGATCGAGGCCGCGTGAACGGACGCGATCCACCCCCTCATGGTCATCCCGGTCTTCGCCTGCGGCGAAACCGGGATGACACGCGGCGTTGGGTTGGATGGGCCCTTCGCCCATGACCAGCCCCTTCGTCATCGCTGTGGATGGCCCCGCCGCGTCCGGCAAGGGCACGGTGGCGACCTGGCTGGGGCGTGAACTGGGGTTGCCGGTGCTGGATACGGGGCTGTTGTATCGGGCGGTCGGCGTGCTGACGGATCGGGCTGGTTCGGATCCGGATGATGCTGATGCAACGACCGCGGTTGCTCAGCATCTGTCGACGGACCAGCTGAACGACCCGGCCCTGCGCACCCGGGCGGCGGGTGAGCTGGCCAGTCGGGTGGCGGTGCACGCCGGCGTGCGCGCCGCATTGCTGGCGTTCCAGCGTGACTTTGCGAGGCAAACCGTCGGAGCCGTTCTGGATGGCCGTGACATCGGCACGGTGATCTGCCCTGAGGCGCCTGCCAAACTCTACGTCACGGCCACGGCAGAGGTCCGCGCCGCGCGCCGCTGGAAACAACTGAAGGGCCAAGGCGAAACAGTCGACTATGAGGATGTACTGGCCGATATCCACCGCCGTGACGCCCGCGATGGTGGTCGCGATGCTGCTCCGATGAAGCCTGCCGCCGACGCCGTCTTGCTCGACACCACCAAAATGACTATAGAGCATGCCACCGATGCGGCCCGCCGTATCGTCGAGGCGGCGCGCGCTCTCTGGGAGAAATCCTCGTAGGGCAAATCCACCCGCGCCTGACCCTCGCACGTCTGCGGGCAAATTTCACGGCGTGGGACTTTGGTCCTGCACTTTTCGGTCGCAACCCTTAACCCGATTCCGGGACTCCGTCCGTCGCCACCTGGTGCGCGGACCCCGGCGTCATTTCAAGATGAAAGACCCTATGGCTGACGATATGAGCCTGTCTCCCTCCCGCGATGATTTCGCAGCACTGCTCGACGAGTCCCTTGGCGGACGTGACTTCATGGAAGGCCAGGTGGTCCACGGACTGGTTGTGGCCATCGAAAAG
>JANORH010000181.1:0-1542 GCA_031415215.1 Alphaproteobacteria bacterium
AAGCAATCCCCGGATCGGGTCGCCCTGAGGGCCGAAATAGATGCAGCCCTCGCGCAGCTCCAGACCGCCACGCTCGTCGGGCAGGGCGACGCCGCCCAGTCGGTCAAAGCGCTCGTAAAGCTGGATGTCGCGGACGCCCAGGTGATGGGCCTGGAATGCCGCCAGGATGCCGGTGAGGCCGCCGCCGACGATCTTGACCCGGCTCATCCCGATCGTCCCCAGACCACGAGGTCGCTGTTGCCGGGCACGCGGCGCCCCGCCTGGACGTTGTCGAAGCGTACGGCCAGTTCGGTGCGCCCGGTCAGCGCCAGCGTGCGCGACAGAAGCTCCACCAGGCCGGCGGGCGTGTAGAACAGGTTGAACAGACCGTCTTCGCCGGTCTCCGGGGTTGCCAGCCGGAAGCCGTCGGGTTCCTCTTCCGTGCCCCGGCCATAGCGATAGTCATCCGTCAGTCGTGTGCGGACAAAGACCTCGCATCCCGGCGCCAGATGAGCCCGCAGCGCGGTGAGCAGGGACGTGGCCTGTGCAGCGGTCAGGTAGCAGAGCATATTGGGGATAATCAGGGCGTCGAAGGGTCCCTGCAGATCCGGCAGGCCTTTGGACAGGTCAGCCTGCAGCAGGTTCGGACTGTCTCCCAGATTGAACCGGGCGTCGGCCAACGCCTGGTCGTCATAGTCGACGCCGACGCACTCCCAGCCCCAGGTCAGGTAGAGCGACAGGTTGTTGCCGGTGCCCGAACCCAGCTCCAGCACCCGGCCTGTCCGTTCGCTGAGGCCACGCTTGAAGAAGTGCCGGACGACGAACTCGTCCGGATACTTCAGGCCTCGAATCTCCCGGAGCGCGCGCATGGGTCCCTGAATGGACCGCGGAAACGAACACCCGGTTAACCTCGTGCCGGAAGCTATTGTCGCGCGAACGCTAAACGCGCGCCGCGATCAGCCGCAGAAAGGTCTCGGCCGTGCGACCGGCGCCCAGACCGTCGCACACCTCGGCACTTCGTGCGGCAAGCTCGCGCCGGGCCTCGGTGTCCCGCAACAGCTTCATCAGGGACCGGTCAAACGCGCTTTCGAAGTCGGCCGCAGCGATATCGACCACCAGCGCGGCACCCAGTTCCGCCATGGCGCGGGCTGCGGGCCGCTGGTTGTCTGCCAGCACAATCAGGATCGACGGCAGGCCCAGCACGCATCGCTCCCAGGTCGAGGAGCCCGGCGCGCCGATGCCGATGTCGGCTTCTGCGGTCAGTCGGGCCATGTGCGGTGTGTCGACGTGCATCGTCAGGCGTGGATCCCGCCGGGCCACCTTGGTGAGGCCAGCCAGGCTGGGCGCGGCGGCGCCAAGCACGACGTCGATGCCGGTGTCATGCAATTTCGGTCGCACACGCTCGACAACGCGCGCCGTGACCCCGTCCAGATCGGTCAGGCCCATGGCGATCAGCACCCGCTGGACCGGCTCGCCGCGCCAGGCCAGCGCCGGGGCGCGGAGGGCGGCGAACTCGGGACGCACAGCGGCGAAATTAGGACCCAGCAGCAGGCGCGCTGTCTC
>JANORH010000182.1:0-2501 GCA_031415215.1 Alphaproteobacteria bacterium
CTCTATTTCTACCCCAAGGACGACACCGGCGGGTGCACGAAAGAGGCTCAGGAGTTTACCGGGCTGCTGCCGGAGTTTGCCCGGGCAAGCGTCACGGTAATCGGGGTTTCCAAAGACAGTCTGGCTTCGCACAACAAGTTCATCGCCAAATACGATCTGGGGATCCAGCTGGGTTCCGATCCGGAGGGTGCGACTATTGAGTGCTATGGCTCATGGGTTGAAAAGAGCCTCTATGGCCGTAAATACATGGGGACCGACCGGTCCACCTTCCTGATCAAGAACGGCAAACTGGTCCGGATCTGGCGGAAAGTCCGGGTTGCAAGTCACGCACAACAGGTTCTGGAGGCCGCGCTTGCGCTATAAAGGTAGGCCGCGACTCAGTGATCAATGATAAGTTCGAATGAGGCTGCCAGGGTGGGTAAAAAATCCCTGAACGGACTTGCCTGCCACAGTAAAGTCGTCGCATATCCGCCTTGGCGTAGGGGTTGGGGACTTCCGGTTTAATGGAACGACTGACGAGGCTTTTGCGCTCGCTCGAAGAGCTATTCCCGGAACGGCACCTCTATGTGCGTTCTGGTGGCGCCATGAAGGCGTTTGTTCTGACCACGAAGAAACAGATGCTCCTGGCTACAGGTGTGGCCGGTGCCGCGCTGTGGATGGGTGTCAGTACCGCTGCCATGCTGGTGACCTTGATGTCATCTTCTGCGTCGGACCGCGAAATCGCCACGCTCAAAGCCCAGTCCGAGCGCTATGTCGCCGACCGTCAGGCAAGGCTGGACAGCGCTATGGCACGCTTGAATGCCTCGTCCGGAGCCAATGAGGACGCCGCGACGTCGATCGAAAAGCGGCACGCCGCGCTGGCCATGTTGTTAACTGGCATGAAGGGCGAACCCGGCGCAGCCGAAGCGCTCACGCCAGCCATCGACCGCGCCTTGGCCAGAACCGACGGTAGCCCCGTGCGACGTGTCGAGATGGTGCGCGTTGGCCAGGAACAACTGCTCGAGGCGGCTGACGGTTTCTCGAAAAGCCGCGCGGACCGTCTGCGTCTGGCGTTTCGCATGGCGGGGCTTTCGCCATCCACCTTTTCGGATCGTGGCGGGTCGCTTGGCGGGCCATTGATCGAATCCAGAGACCCTCGCGCCCTCGCCGCTGTGCTTGATGTCGATGATGATTTTGCCGTGCGCATCCAGCGCGTCGCCCGAGACCTGTCCGAGGCACAGGCCCTGTCAGACGCCGCGCGCGAGCTACCCTTCGGGCGGCCAACGGCCAACGCATCGCAGACCAGCGGCTTTGGCGTTCGCTTCGACCCCTTTACCCGCAGGCCGGCCTATCATTCCGGGCTCGATTTCTCCGGTGCCCACGCCACGGCAATCTATTCGACCGGGCCCGGTGTGATTTCCTATACCGGCGTCCGCTCCGGCTATGGCAATGTCGTGGAAATCGACCACGGTCGGGGCTTGAAGACCCGCTATGCGCACCTGTCGTCTTTCGCCGTCCGACCAGGACAGCGCGTGGCCGTCGGCCAGCGCATCGCCGGCATGGGCTCGACAGGTCGATCCACTGGGACACATCTGCACTATGAGATATGGGTGAATGGACGGGCCCAGAACCCGGGCCGTTTCCTGAAGGCCGGACAACATGTTTTCCAAGGCGACTAAGGGGCCAGAGACCATCGAGTATTCAGCGCCACGGAAGCTATCCGTGGCCTCGCTGATCGCCGAAGGTGTCCGAATTCGCGGCGATGTGGTGACTGACAGCGATCTGCATCTGGATGGCGCGGTCGAGGGCGATCTCTCGGTCGGGCGACTCACTATTGGCGAAAGCGGACTGGTCACCGGAGCTGTTCAGGCCGAAACCGTCGAGGTCCGGGGTCGCGTCGTCGGTACAATTTCCGCCCGACAAGTCCGACTGCTAACCACGGCGCGCGTGGACGGCGATATCAGCCACACGGAACTCTCCATCGAAGCCGGCGCTCACTTCGAGGGTCGCAGCGTGATGATCGTGCCAGCACCAATTGTGGAAGCCACGCCGCTTAGCATTGTGGCGGCGGAGTAGCTCTAGGCGTCCCGCGTCGCACCCACTCTCTGGGCCAGCGCCGCGCCCATGAATTGATCCAGATCTCCATCTAGGACACCGCCCGTGTCGGAGGTTTCGACCTCGGTGCGCAGGTCTTTCACCATTTGATAGGGCTGGAGAACATAGCTGCGGATCTGGTGGCCCCAGCCGATATCGGTCTTCTGGTCCTCGATGGCTGCCTGCGCCGCCTCGCGCCGCTGCAGCTCCGCCTCGTACAGGCGCGCACGCAACATTTTCCAGGCCTCTTCGCGGTTCTGGTGCTGAGAACGCCCCATCTGACAGGCCACCGCAATGCCGGTCGGGATGTGGGTCAGGCGCACGGCCGAGTCGGTCTTGTTAACGTGCTGACCGCCGGAGCCCGAGGCGCGATAGGTGTCGGTGCGCACGTCGGCGGGGTTGATATCGATGACGATGGTGTCGTCCAC
>JANORH010000183.1:0-3892 GCA_031415215.1 Alphaproteobacteria bacterium
CGCAATCCCCAGCGCTGCCGAGGGCAGCATGCCTAGCGAGCCGGTCAGCTGGGCCGAGATGTCCGACAGGATGTCGCCGAACAGGTTGTCGGTGACCAGCACGTCGAACTGTTTGGGGTTTTTCACAATCTGCATGGCGGCATTGTCGGCCAGGATGTGCTCCAGCTCGACGTCGGCGTAGTCGCGGGCATGCAGAGCGGTGACGACGCGGCGCCACAGCAGGCCCGAATCCATCACATTGGATTTCTCGGCGCTGGTCACCTTGTTGCGGCGGCCCCGGGCCAGCTCGAAGGCCACGCGGGCGACGCGCTCGATCTCCATGGTCGTATAGACCTGGGTGTCGACGGCCCTCTGGCCGCCGCCGGGCAGGTCCTCGATGAACCGGGGAGCGCCGAAATAGATGCCGCCGGTCAGTTCGCGCACGATCATCAGGTCCAGACCCTCGATCACCTCGCGCTTGAGGCTGGAGGCGTCGGCGAGGGGCTGGAAGCATAGCGCGGGGCGCAGGTTGGCGAACACGCCCATGCCGGCGCGCAAGGCCAGCAGGCCGGCCTCGGGCCGCTTGTCGCGGGGAGCATTGGCCCATTGGGGTCCACCCACAGCGCCCATCAGTACGGCCTTGGCGGCTTTGGCGGCGGCAAGGGTTTCGTCGGTCAGAGGGCTGCCGTGCTGGTCAAAGCTGATGCCGCCGAAGGGGCCTTCGGCGATGCTGAGATCGGGCGTGAGGGCCTCGGCCACGCGCCGCGCCTGAGCGGTCACTTCCGGCCCGATCCCGTCGCCGGGCAGCAGCAGCAGGTCGGTCATGGTGTCGGGCCTTCAGCCTAGCGCGCGTTCGGAGGCGACCTCATAGAGGCTGAGCTTGCGCTCGAAAACCCCCAGCTCGGTGCCGGCCGCGCGCCAAGGCGCCATGTGGGGGGCCTTGAAGTGGGCCTCGATGGCCGCCTGATCGCGCCAGATTTCAAAAACCCGGACCAGACCGTCATCCTTGGCGTCGAAGCCGTAAGAGTAGGTCTCGCAGCCGTCCTCTGCGCGGCTGGCGGCCAGCATGTCGTGCATGTGGGGGCGCAGGGCCGCGATGTTCTGGGGCGGCACGCGGACTGTTCCGGCAACGATCACTTTCATGCGCGTTCCAGCCAGGGCTGGGCCAGGGCACGGCGGGTCTCGAAACTGTCGATGGAGGCAGTCTTGCCGAGGGTCTCGCCGATGGCGTCAAGGCCCAACAACATCTTTTGCTTGCGCTGGGGGTCGATGTCGAAGGTGAACACCCTGCCCGACGGCGAGGTAACGCGTTGAGTTTCCAGATCGATGCTGACCACGTGGTTGCCGCCTCGCGCCTCGTCCATCAGTTGGGCAACCTCCTCGGTCTTCAGCACGACGGGCAACAGGCCGTTCTGGAAGCAGTTGTTGTAAAAGATGTCGGCGAAGCTGGTGGAAATCACCGCCTTGACCCCGAAATCCATCAGCGCCCAGGGCGCATGCTCTCGGCTGGACCCGCAGCCGAAGTTGTCGCCGGTCACCAGCACGCCGGCACCCTTGTACTCGGGCCGGTTCAGCACGAAGTCCGGCTTCTCCACGCCCTGCTCGTCAAAGCGCAGGTCGTAGAACAGTCCCTTGGCCAGACCGGCACGCTCCACCGTCTTCAGGAACTGCTTCGGGATGATCTGGTCGGTGTCGATATTGGCCAGCGGCAGGGGCGCCGACTTGGCGTCGAGGCGAGTGAAGGGTTCCATCAGGCGGGGTCCGCATTCTGTTGCAGCATCAGGGTCGGCACGCCGCCCGGCGCGTCGCGGACTGTGAACACTTTGGTTCCGGGTTTGCGGCCGGTGCGAACCTCCGAGACGTTGAACCCGGCGGCGATCATGCGGGCGCGGGCGGCGTCGGGATTGGTGACCCGCCAGGCGAGGCCGCCGAAGCTGTCGGGGCCGTCGGTGGGGGCGGTTTTGAGGCTGGCGGCGACTTCAAACACCGCGCTGCCACAGCGGAAGAACAGCTGGCGGACGCCCCACTGTTCGTTGGAACGGTCCAGCCGCAGGTCCATGCCGAACTTGGCCCCGTAGATGCCGACGGCGCGGTCGGCATTGGGGGTCTGGACGACGACATGGTCGAGTTCGGAGACGGCAGCGGCCTCATCGCCCGTGGCCGGAGATGTGGCGGGCGCGCGGCGCGGCCAGAGCAGGAAGTTGAGACCCGCCGCCTGAACGCGGCTCAGCGTGCCCATGGGTTCCACGGCCAATCCGCGCCGTTCCAGCAGGCGGGTCGATGAGGCCACGTCGTCGACCTGGAACGCCGCCAGCCACTGGCCCTCGCCGGCCTCGTCGAGGCGCTGGCGGACCTTATGACCCGGGTGATCGTCGCCGGGCGCTACGATCTCGAACGCCATGTTGGGAAACCGGAACCAGGCCCGGTGGGCACCGTCGCCCGGTTGCATATCAGGCTCGCGGCCGAACAGCCGACGGTAGGAGTCCACCGTCGCGTCGAAGTCGCGGACGGCGAGGGCGATGTGGTCGAGGGCGGTGATCATGGGCGCATCGTTGTGAGGCCGTCATAGGCCGTGAGAATGTGGTCCCGGCTGACCAGGATCAGCCCCTCGTGCATGGCCTGGGCGATCAGCAGCCGGTCGAACGGATCCTTGTGATGCATGGGCAGGGTTCTCAGAACAGCCGCATGTTCCACGTCGATGGGGACAAGGGTGAACCCCGCTTCATCGCAAGCAGCGCGAAATCCGGCAGCCGGGTCGGCCTCTATGGCGCGCGGCAACGGCAGCTTGCCGAGTGCTGCCTTGATGCAGGCCTCAATCACCGTCACCACACTTAGATAAATTCTGGCGGCGGGGTCGTTCAGAACACGCGCGAGCGCCCCTGTAGGCGGACCGACCGGGTTGGCGATTACGAGGAAGACGTGGGTGTCCAGAAGATAGCGACCGGGCAAGATCAGTCCTCCGGAAAGACGGGGCCGTCTTCCCAAAGCGCTATTTCCTCGGCCGTCGTTTCGGGGAACACGTCTGGCGCGCGATAGTCGTACTTCGCCCAGAACCCGAACCGCCTCGGTGGCGCTTCCTCGGGCAGGGTCGCCAGCGCGACGATCCGCGCGCAGGGTTTGCCGTTCTTGGCGATGATGACCTCTTCACCGGCCGCCGCTTCCTCGACCAGCGACGACAGATGGGTCTTGGCCTCGTAGAGGTTGACCTGTTTCATGGCCTCAAAATGCGCGCCTTGACCAAGTTGGTCAACCCTACAGGAAGTCCCTCACATCGGCGATTTGGCCAGCGATGGCGATGTGGTCGAGCCCGGTGGTCATTGAGCGACTCCTTGCTTCAGCGGCCGACGCTTTCCTGCTGCTGCCCGAAGGCGGCGCGGACGGTACCTGTCTAGGAGAAGGCTAAGTCCCGCCGCAACAGCAATCCCGATGACACCGGACGCCATCAGGATGTTCGTCTGGTGCCAAGTCCGAGCCAGATCCTCACTGATCACCACAGTGTCGCCAATTCGCAGCGCCGCTACTTCGTCGCCGCGCACAGTCAGCACCGCCTTTGCGGGCAGGGACCACTGCAAGGCACGGCTCTTCAATACGGCTTCGGCATTGTTGCAAGTGCGCGAACCGCAGCGCCATTCAAAGGTCCGGTCGCCGTCCATCGAAACACTGAATCTCGTCTCTCCTTTGCCGCGCCACGCGGCGATGCTGGAAACGACACCTTCAACGCGCGCCTCGGGGCCCGAGATCGCCAGGCCGATCGGGAAGGAAATTATAGCGACGACGAACGCGATGGCCGCGAGCTTAATGTAGCGAATGATCTGCTCGCGCCGCAGCCTCTTCACAAGAAATCCCTCACGTCTGCGATGTGGCCGGCGATGGCGGCGGCGGCGGCCATGGCGGGGCTCATCAGGTGGGTGCG
>JANORH010000184.1:0-1522 GCA_031415215.1 Alphaproteobacteria bacterium
AAGGTGATTGGCGCGGTGGAGCGGAAGGCAATGGCCATCCGACCGTCGGCCAATTGCACCTGGCGCGGTGGCCCCGCCAGGTCGGTGAACGGGTCCGCGAACAGGCCCTGATCCTGCTGGCCGCTCTCGATGACGCCAGGCCGATGGGCTGCCCAGTCGCCGATCAGCAGATATTTCCAGATGATCGCCCGAGGCCTGAACTCGATCTGATATGTCCGGCCCATCTGGTCGACATCCTCGGCTAGGGCGATTTGCACGACGAAGTCCGGTCCGGCATTGGGCTGCGCCGGTTGGAGGCCAGGCGATGCCATCAGCCTCCAGACATTGACCATCGGATCGAGACGGGCCGTTGCCGAGTCAAACACCACCTGTGGCGGCGAACCCGACGTCAGGCGGTCCAACGGCACCTGTCCGTCGCTATAATGGCCGAACTCGGGATCAAGCGGTTTCACCGTAAATGACAGTGTCACCGGCAGATCGACAGGTCGCCCCGCCATGGGCGTTTCGCGGTAAACCGTCAGGCCGTTGGCAAGGGGCCTGATCACGCACCCCGACCGCTTCAGCCACGCCCGCGCCGCGCCGTCAGGCTCGAACCGCAGCGGACAACGCGCGGGATCGCTGAAGTAGAGATGACGAACCTCCAGGCGAAAGAGCATCTGATAAGCCTCCACTTTCAGGGTCCTCGCGAGCTTCCAAGGGCTTCGGCGGTTGGGTCGCGCGGCGACACACTACGCGTTTCGGATACTGCGACGACCCAACTACCCCACAGACACCAAGTCCTGGGACCGCGACATCAAGGTCAGCAACGTCTCGACGGTGAAATCATCCCGTCCAACATTCTCAATGCGCCCCGCGTCCAGCCAGCGTTCGGCCTTCAGGATTGTCAACAGTTCGGACATATCCGCAGAGGTGAGCTTGAGGTCGGCCCGGAGCCGGGTCGTCAAAGTCAGTTTGGACAGGCTGTTCAGCGTGACGCGCCGAAGCGCCGCGATCAGCGCCTGTCCAGCCTGCACCTCTGCCCAGGTGGCGTTCGCGGGGGTTCGGTCGAATTGCCAGCCATACATTGAAACACGCCACCCCGCGTAAAGTCCCCCCGCAGCCGCAACACAGGTGATCGTGAAAATGATCAGCCCCCCGACATCCCGCGGTAGATCCAAAAGGCTCACCAACAGAGATGGGATCGTCGCCCCGAGGATCCACGGGAGCATCACCACCTGGATCACCCTCGTCCGTTGAGCTGGAGCCACTAGACCTTTCTTCCTTAGGCTCAGGACTCATTGATCACAGCCAGAAGATGACGGTGGCGGCGATAGCGATGGCGGACATGAAGGTGTGGGCGCATCGGTCGTAGCGGGTGTGGATGCGCCGCCAGTCCTTGAGACGTCCGAACATGATCTCGATCTTGTGGCGCTGGCGGTAGAGCGTGGTGTCGTGGGGGATGTGGACTTTCCGATTGACCCTTGAGGGGATGCAGGCGGCGATACCGCGCGCCGCCAGGGCCTGGCGGAACCAGTCTGCGTCA
>JANORH010000185.1:0-28624 GCA_031415215.1 Alphaproteobacteria bacterium
CCTTGGCCCAGATCCCGGATGCCTACCTCTGGATCGCCGGCGTGGGGCCGATGGAAGCCAAGCTGCGGGGTCTGGCCAAGGCCTGCAGGCTGACATCGTGGGCCTTGTTCTCGTGCAGCCGACCCATGGCCAGCAGCAAAGGCGCACTGGCAGGCGTGGTCAGGCTGTCGCGGTCTACGGCGATCCCGTCCTGCGGCGCAGCGGCAAAGTTGGGGATGCAGGTGACTTTTCCGGCTGGCCAGCCTTGGCCCACGATCCAGTCGGCGATGTCTTCGGTGTTGGCGACCAGATGGTCGAAGCCTTTGTAGTATTTGAGGTTGTAGTAGCCACCCAGTCGGCCGATCCGGGCCCAGGGGCCCGTTGGCGTATGCCTTGCCGCGCGGTTCATCCAGGCGACGGCGACCCGGGTATCGGTCATCCGGGCGAAGTTGCGGACAGCAGATCGGGTCAGAATATCGATAGGGCCGCCGAAGCGCAGGACCTTCACCGCCACGCCCGCCCGCTTCAGAAGCGCCTCACGGGTCGCATTGCCGCGCAGGGCGCAGGCCTCGGTCAGGCCCGTCCGGTTCAACGCCTGAACGAGGTTGACGAAGTAAGTCTCCGCCCCGCCTTCGCCGGCCGTTCCCAAAAGGTGCAGGACGCTCATTGCAAGGTGAAACCTAGCCGTTGCCGCTCAGTTTCCCAAGCGCTTGAAGCGTGACAGCTTCGCCCCTATAAACCCCGCCTCGCGCGAGCGGACCTATGGCTGGGTAGCTCAGCTGGTTAGAGCGGTGGATTCATAACCCACAGGTCGGCGGTTCAAGTCCGCCTCCAGCTACCATAGGTCGCTCGCGCGAATTTCCCGTTTCAGGTCACGCCGTCGATGTCGTCCCCGACCGGGACCTCATCGGGCGTGTTGATGATTACCGAGGCGTCATAGCCCTGAGCCTCGGCTTTGTGGGCCGCTTTCGACGCGGCGACCATGGCCGCGTCGAGACTGGAATAGGGACCGAAGCGCTTGTCGTTCAGGCTGACGCCCCAGACGCCATCCACGATGTTGACCACATAGCAAACCTCCGCCACGGCGAACTCCTCAAATAACTCCGTTCGGAATTCAGGGTGATTCGGGGTTTGGCACGAGCTTTGGTGCACCGGAGGGTAGGTGGTCCAGAACGGAACACTGTTCGATGGAGAGAGCCGATGGCGTCTTCCGTTGTTGTGGCCCGCACCAATGCGGACCGACTTGAGTACCTCACCGAGTGCGACGTGCGCGTCTCCTGGACCGAGGCTTCCGATCTGGCACAGCACTTTGTCACCGTGCGGGACGCGACCCGGGCGGCGATGCGCCTGCCCAGCCGGTTCCGGGCCTTCGCCCTGCCGGTGATGCAGGCCTAAGGCGTTGCTTCGCCCCATTCGCTCCATCCCGCGAAGCGGGGAGCTTTGGGTATGTACATGCTGTCCTGACGGGTGATGCTGAACCCGGCGGCAGCGATGGCCGTGGTAATCGGGCGGGTTAGATGACAGCCGCCCGCAATTCGCTTCCAGACCGGCTCGATCCGCCGCTGCCATTTGGCGACCTCGGCGTCCGGTGCCAGTCCATGCTCGCAATACAGAAGCCGCCCGCCGGGCTTAAGCACCCGCCTTGCCTCTGAAAGAGCCGCTGCCGGTGTATGAACCGAGCAGAGCGTGAACGTGCAGACGACACAATCAAAGCTGGCGTTCTCGAAAGGGAGGGCTTCGGCGGTCCCGTCCTCGACATTCAAGGTCAGCCGTGGATCCCGCGGTGCAGCCATGGCGATGTCGCGCAGCGCTGCCGCAGGATCGACGCCGGTGACACTCTGAACCTTATTGGCGTCATAGAGCGCCAGGTTCAGGCCCATGCCGATCCCAAGCTCAAGCACACGCCCCGACGCCAGTGGCACGACCTTGGCGCGCTGTTTCATGATCCCCGGCGATGAACAGGCGCACTTGAGCATCACGGGCAGGACGAAGCGGTCGTAAAGCGTAGCCATAGTGCACCATGGCGCCGTTATCCGGGGCCGTACACCCGTGGCGCAGGGGCGATGGCGACTGGGCCCAGCGTCGTCTGTCCTGCTTCGAAGTTCAGTGTCGCGCGGGCCAGGTCGCCGGTGGTGCGGGCCTCGGCGACGGCTGCCGCTGCTGCGGCCTGGTCCTGCGGGATGGTTCCGTTGGCCCCCATGACACCCAGCGCGCGCGGCGCCTGGCGGAGCGAGACATCGAGCACGCCAGAGAGGTGGCCGTCAGAGCCCACACCGAGGTTACCCGAATTGATACCAATCACCGCATCCCCGGCGGTCAGACCGGCGCGCTTGACGCTCATGCGCCCGCCGGCCGTAACCCAGTTACGAACGGCATCGGGCCAGTCGCGGCCCCTGAAGGCGTCGATTTCGGAAAGACGGCCGTCCCATTCGATGGAAATGGGCTTGTCGCCGGCTATCCGGCCCAAGAGGCCAGATAGTTGCGCCTTGCCGTTCTTGACCGAAAGCCAGAGCCCGGCCTCGTCGCCTACTTCCTTCGGTGCCCGGCGCAGGTGGATCTCCACGCGCTCGGCGCTCGACAGTCCAAACGGTTGAGCGCCTGCCGTAGCCTGGAAGCTGAGGCCAGTGCCTTCGAACGACAGGTTGGGGGGAGACATGGTCAGGCGGTTCAGGCTGGCCCGGATCAGTTTGCCACTAACCCGCACCGGCCCGCTTTCCGGACGCACAAAGGTTAGTCCGGCAGGCGCGGCAATGACCCAGGTGGTGGGCGCGTGCATGAAGGCCTGGCTCTCCAGACGGGGTGCCTCCAGCGCCCAGCCGGATCCGTGGCGAACGGTGGGCTCGTTCAGGGTTATGTTTAGCCGGAACGGATAGCCGCTGATCGCGCGGTCTTTCCAGGCGATCTCATAGCCGGCTGCCTTGAGGCGGGCGACGCCGGTATCCATCTGTCGCTCTGTTTCCGCCCTGGCCCATAGCCAGACCCCGCTGAACCCGACGACCAGGATCACCAGCGCTGCGATGGGGCCGTAGAGACCGAGACGGCTCAGTTTGCGAGGCGGTACAGGATCAGGCAGAGACATGGTTTGCTTGGCTATCAGGTCGGATATGGCGACGGAACACTGGGTCTTCGGATACGGATCGCTGATGTGGAGACCGGGGTTCCCCTTTGCAGAGCGCCGCAGCGCAACTCTACACGGTCGCAGGCGCGCCTTCTGCATCTATTCCGTCCACCATCGCGGCACCTATGAGCGGCCCGGTCTGGTGCTGGGGCTGGCCCCGGGCGGGGCCACGCGTGGCGCGGCCTATCGCGTGGACCCGGGCGACTGGGCCGAAACCTATGCCTACCTTCTCGAACGCGAGCAGCCGACCGAGACCTATATCGAGGCGCGCCGCCACGTCCGGCTGGATGATCGCCGGCGGGTCGAAGCCCTGACGTTTCTGTCTGACGTGAACCACCCCCAATGGGCCGGCGCGCTCAGCCTGGAGCGGCAGGCCGAGCTGATCGCGGGCGCCACTGGCCAGTCTGGCCGCAACGAGGACTACCTCTTCGATCTGGTGATCCATCTGCGCGATATGGGCGTGCATGACAGCGCGATGGAACGATTGCTCACGTTGGTCGGAGACTAAAGCGGCAGCAGTTCCATGGATCGGGTTTCGATACGCTCTTCCAGGATGCGCATGAATTCCGCACGCTTCAGGCCTGGCGGGATGGGTTCCAGAAATTCGAACACGATGATGCCTGGCTTGCGTAGGAACCCATGGGCCGGCCAGTGCACGCCGGCGTTGGTGGCCACAGGGTGCACCGGCACGTCCAGTTCGCGGTAGAGTGCGGCGATGCCGGGCTTATATTCGCCTGGAACCCCGGGCGGCCCACGGGTGCCTTCCGGAAAGATCACCAGCTGGCGGTCGTGGACGAACCGTTCCTTCGCGTCGCGGACCATCTTCTTCAGCGCCGCCGAATGCCCGGAGCGGTCCACCACGATCATGTGACCCTTCCAAGCGTACCAGCCCAGGAATGGAATCCACATCAACTCCTTCTTGGTCACGAAGCAACTGTCCGGCAGCCAGGCGAACTGCGCGAAGACATCCAGCATGCACTGATGCTTGGGGGCGACGATGGCCGCGCCCGTCGGCATGAACTGACGCCCGCGCAGCTCGACCCGGATATCACAGACGACGCGCAGCAGCACGCGAATGCCCACGGACCAGGGGATCCAGGCCCGCATCATCACCCGACGCGGCGCAAACATCAGCGGCAGGATCGCGGTCACATAGACCAATGACCAGATATAGAAGAGCGCCACAAACATCAGCGAACGGAGAGCGGTCAAACGGGTACCTTCGGTTGTGCGGCACGTGCGTCGCGCGGGCCCAGTCCCAGCACCGCCTCGCGCGCCAGGATCGCCAGATACTTGCAATACTCCATCACCATCAAGCGCGCCGCGCCCGGATTGCGCCACCAGTTGCGCGCCTTCAGCGCCCGGGTAGGGACAGCGAAGGCCTGTGTGGTGACCCCGGTATCGCGCAGGACGGCGCTCAGTTCGAGCATGGCGCGGGGCATATGGTAGTCAGCGGTAACGATAATCAGCGACCGATATCGCATAGCAGCGGCCCAGGATGCGGTCTCGCGCGCATTGCCCACGGTGTCTGCGGCGGTGAAACCCAGATCCACACAGCAGTCATAGAGCCTGCGAACCGCCCTTGAAACCCGGCGGATATCGGCCCGGCTGGCGATCGGGTCCACACCGGAGACCAGCACCCGCCGGCCATAACCGTCTTCCAGCAACCCCATGGCGGCCGACAATCGCTCGCTGGAGTTACCACCTGTCAGCGTCACGATACCTTGCGCGCGCGCGGGCGCCCGATTGGGGGTCGAGCCCTGAACCCGATCTGCAAACGCCAGCAGGCCCGAGAACCAGATCAGCGCCACGACCAGGAAGACGGCAATGGACTTCATCAGAGGCCCTTGATCAGCCTTCGCGCGGTGATGCGCGCGGCAAACGCCGCCACCAGTGCGGCCAGGACAGGACAGGGCAAGACGGCCAGCAGGTCAATCCAGGCGATGGGCAGGGCCGGGGTAATCCCCTCTCCGCCGCCGATCATGCGCAGGATTGCGCCCAGCAACCCGGCCGAAGTCGCGCCGATCGCCCCTGACAGCGCCGCGATCTTTGCGAACCTGAGTTCGAACAAGCTGGAAATCTGGCTGTCTTCCGCCCCAATCAGATGCATCACCTCAACCACATCGCGTCGCGCCGCCAGACCGGCCCGCGTGGCGAATGCAACCACCGCGCCGGCTGCTCCGGCGATCAGAACGAAGATCGCTATGGCCGTTCCGCGCACGACGCCAGCGGCGCGGCGGATGTCCTTGATCCACATCGAGTGGTCATCCACCACAGCGTCCAGCCCCTGAGCTTTCAGAGCCGTGTCGAGCGCGGCGGCTGCGGCGGGTCGTTTGCGTTCCAGGGTGACGGCCACCAGCCTGGGCACCGGCAAGTCGTCCAGGTCAGCCATGTCGCCCAGCCAGGGCCGGATCAGCTCGTAGGCCCTCTCCCTCTCCAGGGCTCGCGCCTCGGTAACGCCGGGCAGGCCGGCCAGCGCCTCCGCCGCGCGGGCCGCCGCTGCGTCAGGGGTCTCGCCGCCCCGAGCGCGTACAATGACCGTCGCCTCACCTACCAGCTGCCCGGTCCAGCCGCGTGCGCCGCGATCCCCGGCCAGCGCCCCAAGTGCCGTCAGGCAGGCCAGGAAACAAAGCACGGCGATCACAAAGATCAGCGCCGGATCGCGCGCCTCGGCTTGCGGCAGGTAGGGCGCTGGTCGCCAGCGCGTGATGTCGAAGACGTCGCTCATGTCAGGGGCCCTTGCGAGGCAAGCGGCGTCAGTCGCCCCTTATCGAGGTGCAGGACGGGACGGCCCGAGCGCGCCACCAGATCCTGGTCGTGGGTGGCGATGATGACGGTGGTGCCCAAGCGGTTCAGTTCGACGAACAGGCGATAGATGCGCAACGCCATCTCGTGATCCACATTGCCAGTGGGTTCGTCAGCCAGCAGGATTTCCGGTCGCCCCACCACGGCACGCGCAATGGCGAGGCGTTGCTTTTCGCCACCGGCCAATGTCGGCGGCAGGGCCCGCATCCGGGCGCCAAGTCCGACCCAGGTCAGCAATTCTGCGACATCGTTGCGATACTCGACCGGCCTATGCCCGGCGATGCGCAGGGGCAGCGCCGTGTTGTCAAATGCCGAAAGATGATCGAGCAGCAACAGATCCTGTGACACCACGCCGATCTTGCGACGCGCCATCGGCAGATCGCGTGCCGACATCCGTGTCACATCCTCGCCGAACAGTCGGAACGCACCGGCCGAGGGCCGCTCGGCCAGATAGATCAGTTTGAGCAACGAACTCTTGCCCGCGCCGGAGACCCCGGTGATGAAGTGGAAAGATCCGCGTGGTAGGCTCAACGAAATATTGTTCAGCACGTCAGGTCCGCGGCCATATCGCATGGACACGTTGGTGAACCGGAGGATTTCGTCAGCCGATGCATCCCCGGCGGCGTTGGCGTTTCTGGACATGGGGGCCGAAATCGGCGACCTCGGAGTGAGGGTGCTGGAGCGTCCGATTCGACTATCATGATACTGACCTGTCCCGACTGCGCCACCAGCTATTTTGTGGACGACGACCGCGTCCCTGCCCAGGGGCGTACGGTCAAGTGTTCCAGCTGTGGCAATCGCTGGCACGCGACGCCGGAAGACGGTGCCGAGTCTGCAGTTTCACCACCCCGCACGCCCGCTCAGATCGAGGAGCCGACCGCGCCCATCGTTAGATCCGGGCCTATGGTGGACGATCTTGAAGTCATCGCCCCACCGTCGGAACGCAAGGCGAAGTCCCGGACCAGGTCGGTGACGGTTAGTAGATCACGCGTCGGCCTGATCGTAGGTGTTGTGGCGGCTGTAGGGCTAGCAGCGGGCATCGGTGCCTCCGTGTTGCTGCGACAGCAGATCGTTGATCTGGCTCCGGCCAGCGCGGCAGTTTTCAGGGCCCTGGGCCTTGAGGTCGACACGCTTGGGCTGGTGATCGAGAACGTGACGTCCAAGGCGGTGATGCAGGCTGGCCGTCCAGTTCTGTCCATCACCGGCGTCATCTACAACAAGAATGAAACAACGACTGAGGCGCCTCCGATCCGCATCAGCCTGCTGAACGAAGAAGGCGTGCCCGTAGCCGTCCTGTTGGCCCAACCCCTGAACGCTGGCGTTCCCGCCGGCGCGCGCCGTTACTTCGCCGTGTCGCTGCCTGACCCGCCGACCAACGCTCGTGAGCTGGAGATCGCCTTCGACCTGACGCAAAAGGTGCCTGCAGCCCACGCCCCAACGTCAGACCACGCGCCGGATGCTATCGACGCCAAACCTCTCCCTGCCAATTCACCGGACGCCATTGCCCAGCATGAGTCGCACTGAACCTGTCGTCTTGATCTCCGAGGCCGAGGTGGCCCGGCGTGTAGAAGCTCTTGCGGATACAATCGCGACACGAATCGACGATGACACGGTGGTGGTGTGTCTGCTGAGCGGGGGGATCTGGTTTGCAGCGGACCTGACCCGCGCCCTGGCCCGCCGCGGCAGGCTGGTGGCCTTCGACGCGCTATGGCTGGCGTCTTACAAGGACGAGCGCCAATCCAGCGGCCGCTGCGAGGTCCGCGCCGATCTCCAGCGACCGATTGCCGGTCGCACGGCTCTGGTGGTGGACGACGTGTTCGACACCGGACTGTCGCTGTCCGAAGCCTCACGACTGGTGCGCGACTCAGGCGCCGGCCGGGTGCTGACTGCCGTCTTCGCCCGTAAGCCGTGGCTGACGCCAAGAGCCATGGAACCCGATTTTGTGGCGTGGGAAGCCCCGGCGCGGTTCCTGGTCGGCTACGGCATGGACGTTTCCGGCAAGATGCGGGGGTTGCCTTACATCGGTGCGCTGGATTGAGCAGCCTGATCATCCGGCCTGACGATTTGTCGAGTGTGCCGACCCGTGCGCTGCTGACCTTGCACCTGTCGGGCATGCAGGCGAACTCGCCGGCTGGGCATGTTTTCGCTCTGGATCTGTCGGGACTTCAGGTTCCGGAGGTCATGGTCTGGAGCGCGTGGGAAGGTGAGGCAATCGCCGGCATCGGGGCGCTGAAGGACCTTGGCGACGGCGTCGGTGAGATCAAGTCGATGCGCACCCACCCGGATCATCTCCGCAAGGGCGTGGGCGCGGCCATCCTGGAACGGATTATCGAAGACGCCCGGGTCAGAGGCCTGTCACGCCTCAGCCTGGAGACCGGCAGCGGCCCTTCGTTTGAGCCGGCGCTGGCGATGTACCGCAAGCGCGGATTCCGGTCAGGCGGCGCGTTCGGCGACTATGACGCCAGCGCGTTCAACCAGTTCATGCACCTGGCGCTTTAGCCCCCGACGCAGCCTTTGCGAAGCCGTCACCAATGAACTGTCCGCCCGTCGCCGTGGCGATCACGCGGCGTAGCGCATCGACCGTGATCGGCTTGGCCAACGCACCGGCGAAACCCATCTCCCGCAGGGCGGCGTTGGTGAAGCTCATCACGTCGGCGGTGACCACGACGACCGGGGTCGAACGGGTGGGTTCGCGCATTGCTTTCACGTTCTTCAGAAAGTCGAGCCCGGTGACGTCCGGCATATGAAAATCGGTCAGTACGAGATCGAAGGCTGAAGTTTCCATCAGCGCAAACGCCTCGAAACCGGACGCCGCGCCGACCGCTGTATGACCCAGCATCGACAGCATCTGGTCCAGTACCAGCACATTGATCTCAACGTCATCGACGTGCAGGATTCGCAATCCCGATGTCTCGCCCACAACCTGGCTCCTTGTCTGAAGACAAGTTTCAGCCTGGGTATGTTAAGGATGCATGGCAGTGATGCGGTCTGAGGGTGCGGCCTAATGTCACGGGCGCCACATCAAAGCCAAGGTGCCGTTCGCTCCCTGTCCAGCATGTCGTCATAGGAGGGCCTGGGACGCACCACGGCGAACTGGTCGCCATTCACCAACACCTCGGGGACCAGCAGACGAGAATTGTATTCGCTGGACATCACGGCCCCATAGGCTCCGGCGCTCATGAAGGCTACCAGGTCGCCGGCCTCCAGCGCCTGCATCTCGCGGTCACGGGTGAAGGTATCGCCAGTTTCGCAGATCGGGCCCACGACATCGTAGGTAACAGGGGTACCGATGCGCGCCTTTATCGGCCTGATATCGTGCCACGCGTCGTACATGGCCGGGCGGATCAGGTCGTTCATGGCTGCGTCCAGCACCGCGAACTTGCGCCCCTCCGGACGCTCATGGATGTGCTGAACTGTGGCCAACAGGACGCCGGCATTGGCAGCGATCACCCGTCCCGGCTCAAAGGCGAACTGTACATCCATACTCTTGAACGTGCGCGCGATCATGGCGGCATAGTCGGCGGGGGTCGCCGGGGTCGGCATGTTGAAATAGGGCACACCCAGACCGCCGCCCAGATCCAGCCGCTCGACACTCAGCCCCTCGGCCCGCAGCCGCTCCACCAGCCCGCGCATCTTGACGAAGGCTTCTTCCAGCGGGGCCAGTTCGGTGATCTGGCTGCCGATATGACAGGTGACGCCCACTGGCTTGAGGCCAGCATTGTTGGAGGCCTGGGCGTAGAGACGTTCGGCTTCGGAGAACGAGACGCCGAACTTGTTATCGGCTTTGCCAGTAGAGATCTTGGCATGGCCGCCGGCCGAAACATCGGGGTTGACGCGGATGGCGATGGTGGCGCGGGTCCCTCTGGCCAGGGCGACCTTTGAGGCCAGATGCATTTCAGGCTCGGACTCGACGTTGATCTCGCAGACGCCGACCTCGAGGGCGAAGGCCAGTTCGGCCTCGGTCTTGCCGACGCCCGAGAAGACGATGCGCTCGGGGGGGATGCCGGCGGCGAGCGCACGCTTGATCTCACCGATAGAGACGGTGTCGGCCCCTGCGCCCAGGTTTCCCAAGGTCCTGAGCACGGCGACATTGGAGTTGGCCTTGACGGCATAGGCGATCAACGGGTCGCCAAGGCCCTCAGCCACCAGGGCGTCGCGTAGAACTATATAATGTCGTTCCAGCGTGGCGGTCGAATAGACATAGACCGGCGTTCCGACGGCGTCGGCGATGGCACGCAACGGCACGCCCTCACACGTGAGTTCGCCGTTCAGGACCTCGAAGTGGTTCATCGACGCGGGTTGGCGTAGGGGTCTGGCAGGGCGCTCTGCGGCGCAACGCCGGTGGCACCGGGGCTGGTTCCGGGGATCGGAACGGTGCGAGCAGGCGAGGGGTCGGTTGAGCGGTCGCGGGGGTCGACCGTTTCCATGGGACGACTGGGGTCTTGGGGTTTGCCTGGGGTCGTATCGGCGTCGGCCGGGCCGGTGCGACCGAACATCGGGCCAGGCCGGTCAAGCTGACCGACCTTGCCACAGCCGACGATGCTCGTCGCCAGGAGCACGGCGAGGGTCGTTGTGACGATGCGGGTCATGCCAGAGTGTCCTTCCAACGCTTGATCTGGGCGCGAACCTGATCGGGTGCCGTGCCGCCATAGCTCGTTCTGCTGGCCACGGAGGCTTCCGGGGTCAGTACATCGTAGATGGCTGGCGTAATCTGCGCATCAAGCGCCTGCAGATCGGCGATGGGCAGGGCGGGCAGGCCGACGCCCAGCTCTTCCGCCCGTTTCACAGCCGCACCGGTGATGTGATGGGCGTCGCGGAACGGCAGGCCCAGTGTCCGCACCAGCCAGTCGGCCAGATCGGTAGCGGTCGAATAGCCGGCCCCCGCCGCCGCCGCCATCCGGGCGCGGTTGGGCTCAAGGTCTGCGACCATTCCAGCCATCGCCAACAGGCTCAGCTCCAGGGCGTCAAAGGCTTCGAAGGTGGGAACCTTGTCTTCCTGCATGTCCTTGGAATAGGTCAGCGGCAGGCCCTTCATCACCACCGTCAGCTGGGTGAAGCTGCCGAGCAGGCGGCCCACTTTCGCGCGCACCAGTTCGGCGGCATCGGGGTTCTTCTTCTGCGGCATGATCGAAGAGCCGGTGGTGAAGGCGTCGCTGAGCGTGATGAAGCCAAACTGCGGCGTCATCCAGATCACGATTTCCTCGGCCAGCCGCGACAGGTGAGTCGCACAGATGGTGGCAGCCGCGAGGGATTCCAGAGCGAAGTCCCGATCTGCGACGCTGTCCAGTGAGTTTGCGGTGGGGCGCGCGAACCCCAGCGCCTTGGCCGTCATGTCGCGATCGATGGGAAAGGGTGATCCCGCAAGGGCAGCGGCACCCAGCGGGCTCTCATTCATCCGCGACCGGGCATCGGCGAACCGCGAGGCGTCGCGGCCGAACATCTCCACATAGGCCATAAGGTGGTGGCCGAAGGTAACGGGCTGTGCCGGCTGCAGGTGGGTGAAGCCAGGCATCACGGCGTCGGCATGGGCCTCGGCCTTGGCCAGCAAAGCCGACTGAAGCGCCATGATCTGGGCGACGGTGCGATCACAGGCACCACGCACCCACATGCGGAAATCGAGCGCCACCTGATCGTTGCGGGACCGCGCCGTATGCAGCCGACCGGCCGCAGGCCCGATCAGCTCGCGCAGGCGGGCCTCAACATTCATGTGGATATCTTCGAACTCGTCGCGGAACGGGAAGGTCCCGGCAGCGATCTCGGCGGCGATGGTCGCCAGCCCGCGCTGGATCGCCGCTTCGTCTTCGCTTGAAATCACGCCACTCTTGAGCAACATCGCAGCGTGCGCGCGGGACCCGGCCAGATCCTGGTCCGCGAGCCGCTTGTCGAAGCTGATCGAGACGTTGATCGCCTGCATCAGCTCGGCGGGTTTTCCCGAGAAACGGCCCCCCCACATGGCTTGTCCCGCGGTAGCGGGGCGAGCGGGCGGGACAGAGGACGAGTCAGACATATGAGCGAAGATCCGCAGGTGGCTGAGGCGGTTGCAAAGCCCAGAAGAGGGATCCTCAACTTGGCCCTTTGGAGCACCGTCGTGGTCGGCGGCGCGGGCTTTCTCTACATCATGGTCCAGTCATCTACCAAGACCGGTCCGACAGGACCCGGCGTATCGGCCTCGACGGAACTGCGAAAGTCCTTCGTCGCCAAGGTTCAGCTCCCAGCCGAGCCGCGATCGGCACCTGACTACACGTTTTACGATTCCGCCGGCAAGGCGATGAAGATCGCCGATCTGAAGGGCAAGGTGGTGGTGATGAACATCTGGGCGACCTGGTGTGCGCCGTGCGTGGCGGAGATGCCGACTCTCGCCAAACTGCAAGCCGCCTATGTCGGCAAGGATGTGGAGGTGGTGGCTGTCAGTATTGATTCCGAGACCTCGGCGACCAGGGCGCGCCTCTTCATCGCCGGCCATGACCCGCTGAAATTCTACCACGACCGTGAAATGAAGCTGCCGTTTAAGGTCAATGCGCCGGGCGCGCCAACGACCGTTATCTATGGCCGCGACGGCCTTGAGAAAGCGCGAGTGGCCGGTGAGGCCGACTGGTCCGGTCCCGAAGCGCGGGCCCTGATTGATCGTGTGCTGGCTGCTGGCTAAGCGGCGACCGGGTGCTTCTGTGGTGCAGCAAAAGCCGCGTCGTGCTGGGCGGTCAGCGTGCGCACGAGGTTCAGGATCGAGCTACGAACCTCAGGAGCCAGTTTTTCATACCCCGTCAGCAATTCCAGCGCGCCCGGCGTGCGCATCCGGTTCAGCAGATTCAGATCCTCGGCGGTCTCCATGTCGGCACCGTCGAACACATCCATCAGATCGGTGACGCGGCAGCGGAGGGCGCGGGAAATCTGGACCAGACGCGAGAAGGAGATGCGGTTCGTGCCGTTCTCATATTTCTGGATCTGCTGGAAGCTGACACCGCACTGATCGGCCAGAGCCTCCTGCGACATGCCGATGGTCCGGCGACGAATGCGAACCGCAGCCCCGAGCGCGATATCCATCGGATCCGGGGATTTCGTTGATACCTCCGACATCACGTCGTCCTTCTTACAGCCTACCCGGTTCCAACAGGACGCGCCGGAACCAAGGAGCAGGCAAGTTTAAACCGATCTGAAACGTCACAGTTGCGCGAGCTGAAACCGGCGTCACGCTGTCACATTCCAGTGCGGCACCTTGGCGGGCCACCGCAAGTCCTAGTTGCGACTAAAAGCTTTTTCCCGGGTCTGCCAAGACATTTCACCTTTCAGGAGAGTGCCAATCAACCCCCAACGCATACGATTCATATGCGGCAATTAAGCTCTTGGTGACCGAAGCACCCCGGAACTGACCCTCAGAAGCGCGTCACGATTTCCGAGGCCAATGTCAGTCACCCGTCTCCATCCACCGTTTGATCACGGAGCCGCACTGCGGGTCCCTCCGGCGAACGACCGAAAGAACTGGGCCGTCCTCTGGCAATGGCTGGGCGACGAAGCACGCTCTGTCGCCGAGGCGTCAGCGGTGCAGGTCCATACGCCGGACGGCCCGGTGGTGGCTCATAGTGGCGACTGGATCGTGCTGTCCCACTCGGGTCGATTCCACGTCGCCCACACGCTGCGGGCCTGCGACGCCTGACGGAAGTTCAGGTCCCTACTTCGGGCACCACATCCACCTCGACCTTCAGCGTCTGGGCTCCTGTGGCCAGGATGACGCCGTCAATCGGGGCCACATCGGCATAGTCGCGACCGGTGGCCAGCACGATGTGATCGTCGGCGGCCAGAATGTCATTGGTGGGATCAAAGCCGATCCAGCCGGTGTCGTCGCCGCACCAGACGGATATCCACGCGTGAGTGGCGTCGGCGCCTTCCAGTCTGGGCCGACCCTCGGGCGGGATGGTGCGCAGATAGCCGCTGACATAGGCCGTCGGCACGCCCAGCCCGCGCAGTCCGGTAATCATGATCTGGGCAAAGTCCTGGCAGACCCCGTGGCGGGCGTCGAAGGCCTGCCAGACTGGGGTCGAAACCTCTGTGGCGCCCGGGTCATAGCGGAAATCCCTGTAGACGCGGGTCATCAGCTCTGACACCGCGGCCACGATCGGTCGGCCGGGGGCCAGGCTTTCGCGGGCATATTCCGTGATCCGCGACACCAAGGGCGTACGGTGGGTCGGGTAGAGGTAGGCGGCGGGCCCGTCGGATCCGATCTCGCGGTTTTCAAACGCACTTCCGCGGACCCGTTCCCAGGGCAGACTGGCCAAGGCCTCGGGCGGCGGTGGCGTGTGCACATCGATGCGTGACTGGGCATCGATCACCAGGGTGTCATGGGGTTTATCGACCATGACCGTCACCATCTGGGCACCGAAGGGGCCGGTCCGCTCCTGTCGTAGCGAAGGTCGGGGCGAGACCTTGATCGAGCTCTCCAGAACCGTCTGACCGACAGACGAGCGGGGCGTGAGGCGTAGCACACAGCGCGCAAAACTGACCGAGTTGCCATAGCTGTAGGTGGTCCTGTGGCGCAGTCCGTAGATCACGCCAGACCGACCAGCTTTATGGTTGGCACCGCATGGGCACCTTGCAGGAAGTAGCGGTCGGCTATAGCCCCCGAGGCGCGCATCAAGGCGCGCTCCCAGCGGTGCATCTTGTCGGCGTCCAGGCGCTTGGCGTCCTCGGTTTCGACATCGGTGGCCAGCGGTAGCAGGATCCGGCTGGGTTCCTCCAGAATCCCGTCATCCTGCAGCGTCGGCAGGACTCCTAAATGTTCCTTTAGCGCCGACAGCTGGAACGCCAGGGATCGCGTATTGTAGGGATCCAGCATCACCAGATCCCGGACGGGCGTCAGCGCCAGTCCAACCAGATAACGCGCCCGGTACGTGATCTGGCTGTCGGCGAGATCCAGCAACAGGTCGAGATCGTCCAGGGTCGCGGTGTCGTGCGCGAACATGCGGCTGAAGCGGCAGATATTCACCCCGCGCTCTACCCGTCGGCCGATGTCGAGGAAACGCCAGCCCGCGACACGGTTCATGTTCTCCTGCGCCAGCCCCGACAGGCCCGCCAGGTGTTGCAGAGCGTCCTCGACCTGTTTGAGCGCGCCGGCCTCAGACACCAGCTCTTCGTCGCCACTGAGGTCAGCTTCGAGTTCCAGCAAAAGGGCCCAGAAGTCCGGCGACAGGCGCTCACGCATGCCGGATGCGGTGCGTTTGGCGGACCGGACCAGGGCAATCACCGATCCCCACGCCGCCACATCATGCAGGCTGGCGCGTGCCGCCTCCAGCACGCTGCCTGCCATGGCTTTCTCATCCAGCGCGCCCCACTCGACCAGCAGTTTGCGCAGGGACCCTAAGGTCTCCCCGCTGGCGTGGACGGCGGCTTCCGAAGCCATCAGGCTGGTGCAAAGGCTGCGGACCAGACGCAGGGTGGCCTCGGCGCGCTCGATATAGCGGCCCAGCCAGAAAAGGTTGTCTGCAGCCCGGCTCGGCAAATGCCCCAGGATCCGGCGGACTTTCACATCCTCCCGGCTGGGGATCAGGGTCAACCTCTCCACCGGCTTGTCGTCGATGATCCAGACGTCAGCGGTGCGCGCGCCTTCGCCCATGGAAATGGCGCGCACGTCGGTGCGGTCTGACATCCTGCAGAAACCGCCCGGCAGGATCTTGATGCCGTCCGGCGTGGCCGCGGCAAACACGCGCAGGACAAATGGGGCCGGTTCCAGTTTCCCGTCGCGCAGGACAGGCATGGTCGACAGCCGCACCACGTCTTGCCCGACGAAGTCACCGGGCCGATCCGCCAGCCTGTGCAGCAGTTCGGTGCGATCCTCCGGGGTCATTTCAGCGACCAGCCGTTGGCGAGAGAACTGGCCGGCGGCGTTGGGAATGTTGAACGCCGGCGCAACGATCATCTCGTCAAGTCGGGACTCCACCAGTTCACGCTCGCGAGGTTGCCCGCACCACCAGGTGGCCAGGTTGGGCAATTGCAGGTCCTCGCCCAGCAGGCGGCGGCACAGCTGGGGCAAAAAGGCCAGCAGCGCGCGCGATTCCATCACCCCCGACCCAGGCATGTTCATCACCGCGACGCCGCCCTCGCGGATCGCCTCAAGCATCCCGGGTGTGCCCAGGCTGGATGCCGTGTTCAGTTCCAGGGGGTCTAGGAAATCAGCGTCAACCCGGCGCAGGATCACGTCAGCGCGCTTCAGGCCGGCGATGGTGCGGACATAGACCTTGCCGTCCCGGGCCACCAGGTCGTCGCCCTCGACCAGCAGGAAGCCCAGATAACGGGCGAGGTGGGCCTGTTCGTAATACGTTTCGCTGAACGGACCCGGCGTCAGCAGGCAGATGCGAGGGTCGCTGCGGTCAGCGGCCTGCGCCAGGCCCCGCCGGAACGCGTCGAAGAATGGCGCCAGCCGGTGCACATTCATGGTGTTGTAGAGCGGCGGATATGCTCGCGACACGACCAGCCGGTTCTGTAGCGCATAGCCCGCGCCGGAGGGGGCCTGGGTGCGGTCGTCCAGCACCCACCAGCGTCCGTCTGGTCCCCTGCCCAGATCGGCGGCGTAGATCTGCAGGAATTGGCCGTTCGGCGGTTTCGCACCGCGCATCGCGCGCAGGAAGTCAGGGCTGCCGGTCAGGGCGGCGGCAGGAATGGCCCCTTCTGACACCAGTCGGCCCTCGCCGTAGATATCCTGGAGCACCGCCTCCATCAGCCTTGCGCGCTGGGTGACCCCGTCGACGATCTGTTGCCATTCGTCCTGAGGCAGGATCAGCGGCATCGGATCGATGGGCCAACTCTGTTCGGTTTCCTCGCCATAGACGCGGTGCGTGGCCCCGGTGTCGCGCAGGTGGCGCGTCGCCAGGCCAAAGGCACCTTCGGCGTGGGCGGCGAACTCACCCAGGAAGGCAATCCAGTGGTCGCGAGGCCGGCCGGCGGCGTCGAACAGTTCGTCGGGTACGCCCGGCAATGGACGATAGCCCTTCAGCCAGCCCGAAAGCCGCTTGGCCGCCGCCTGTTCGCGCCCCGCAGGCGGTCGCGCTTCCGTGGACGTGTCAGTGGCCATCGTGGCATCCGGCTTCACTGGAGACTCATGCGCTGTTCCGCCATCATAGACGCGACCCTTCTGGCGGGTCACCTGATTGAGCGACGAAACGCGCCGTGCTGCAAGCGGCGCTATCTGGAAGCCTTTGACCATGCCCTCGAATGCCGACCTGACCGAGATCGTCGCCACTATCGGGCGCGATATGCGCGATCACCTGGGCGGCGGTAAGGTCGCCGACTATATCCCCGCGTTGGCGCGTGTCGACGCGCGACGGTTCGGCATGTCCGTGATCACCACCGACGGTGAGACAGCCGAGACCGGCGACGCCTGGATGCCCTTCTCGATCCAGAGTATCTCCAAGGTCTTCACCCTGACCATGGCGCTGGAGCGACTGGGTGACGACCTGTGGAAGCGGGTCGGGCGCGAACCCTCAGGTTCACGGTTCAACTCGATCGTGCAGCTGGAACATGAGCACGGAAGACCGCGCAACCCCTTCATCAACGCCGGTGCCATCGTGGTCACCGACGCCCTGCTCGCGGGCCGGCCGCCGGCCGAGGGCATCGCCGAGATCCGGGATTTTGTCCGTCGGCTGGCCGACGTCGAGACCATCGACATCGACACCGAGGTGGCGTCATCCGAGGCCGCCACCGGATTTCGCAACCACAGTCTTGCCAATTTCATGCGCGGGTTCGGCAATCTCGATAGCCAGGTCGACGATGTGTTGAAGGTCTACTTCAACCAATGCTCCCTACGGATCACGTGCCGCCAGTTGGCGCGGGCGGGCCTGTTCCTGGCCGGCGCGGGCACGGACCCGATCAGCAAATCAGTGATCACTACCTCCAAACGCGCGCGCCGCATCGCTGCCGTGATGATGACCTGTGGGCACTACGATGCCTCAGGCGAGTTCGCGTTTCACGTGGGGCTGCCGGGCAAGAGCGGGGTCGGTGGAGGCATCCTGGCCATTGTTCCGGGCAAGGCCTCGATCGCGGTCTGGTCGCCGGGACTGGACGAGGCCGGCACGTCCTATGTGGGCGCAATGGCGTTGAAGCGATTGGCCGCCGCCACCAGATGGTCGGTATTTTAGGCGAACAGCACCTCGCAACCGGTCCCGGCCAGGGCTGCGTCCACCTGTCCGCGAGACCCTGCGTCCAGCGCGCCGTACTCTTCGCGCAGCCACATCAGGCACTTGGCCTGGTAGGCGAAGGGCTGTTGCACCCAGACCTGGCCGTCTATCTCGGCTCGCACCTCGTCGGCGCCGGACTGCAAGGCCCGGGCGTTGGCCATCAGCAGCGGTGCGTAGACGCGACCGACTTCCCTCAGAATTGTCTTCAACGTGTCCGGCAGGGCGGTCGGGGCAAACCAGTCAACCTCGGTGGGCTCTATGCCGCTCATATCGTCCATCGCCGCAGTCCACGCCAGAACGCGCGGTGCCCGCGCGGCCGTGAGCGCCATCGGCGTGGGATCAAACAGCGCCAGCTGGGTCAATTGGCCAAACACCCCGAAGTCTCCGGCACCCGGCCGGGCGCCCAGCAGAAAGCCGTGGTCAATCAGGTGCGTCTCCATCGCCTCCAGAAAGCGCATGTAACTGGCCTCGATCACACCCCAGGTCGCCTCATTCGAGCCGACGTAGCGGAGGCGAGGAATCTGACGCTCGGCGAACGCGGTGCCCGCTGCTTTCAGCTGGGCATCCGACAGCCGTCCTCTCCATGACGGCAGCACGTCCGAGGCCTTGGCGATGTCGTCGGCATAGTGCCAGCGGTAGTGGAACATGGCCTTGGTCAGCCACTCGTCGCCGTAGTCTTCCAACAGGGCGTCCAGCAGGGCGAGGGCGGGATTGGATGGTCGTACCGAGCGCCCAGACACCATCCCTTCCAGTCGCCGGATGATCGGCGTTGAGTCCGTTACCGCCTGCAGCTGTCCTTGCTCATCGGGGAAATAGAAGGTGGGCAGAAGGGTGACCTTGGGTTTGGGCAAGCCCTCGGCGCTGAAGAGGCCCAGCACCAGTCGATAGGGAATGTGCCGATAGCGCAGAACCGCCAGCATCTTGCGGGTGTAGGGCGATCCGGGGGCGCCGCTGAGCGTGATCCGGTTGTCCAGCGCGCTCATGTCGATCTCTCCTGCTTCAAAGGCACCTCGACCATAGAAGCCTATCCCCGCACCACGCAACGAAAGCCCAGATGGGTGGTCGCGCTGTCGATGGCTTCTGGATGCCGCGCCGCGGGCCGGTAGCGCTGGCAGTAGTTTTCGGCGCACAAATGCGAGCCGCCCTTGATCACTTTTCGTGGGATCGGAATGTCGGGCATCCGCGGGTCATAACTGCCTTCAAGGGCCCCGCCCCGTGGGTTTTCCGGCAGGCAGCAGGGGCTGGACCCTTTCAGCCTCGCCGCTTCGGCGTACCAGTCGGACGTCCACTCCCAGACGTTGCCGATCATGTCATAGAGACCGTGGCCGTTGGCGGGAAAGGTGCGCACGGGCGAGGTCCGCGCCCAGCCGTCCAGCTCCAGGTTCTCGGCCGGGAACTGGCCTTGCCAATAGTTGGCCAGCATATCTCCACCGGGGGCCAGCTCGTCGCCCCAGGCAAACTCCCGGGCTTCAAGACCACCGCGCGCCGCAAACTCCCACTCAGCCTCGGTGGGTAGGTGTTTGCCGCACCAGCGCGCAAAAGCCTCGGCGTCCGCATAGGCCACGTGCACGACCGGGTGATCGTCCAGCGCCTTCGGTCCATGCCGCCCATAGGGCCTGCGCCAATAGGCCCCGAAGTGAAACGTCCACCAGCCGCCGGCGTTGTCGAGAGGAACCGGCTCCTTGGGCGGTGTGAACATCAGCGATCCGGGTCGCGCCATGTGCGCGGGCATGCCCGGATAGTCCTTGGGATCCGGCGCAATCTCGGCCAGCGTCTTGTGGCCTGTCGCGCGGACGAACGCGTCAAACTGCCGGTTGGTCACCGGTGTCTCGTCGATCCAGAAGGGGTCAACCCGAACCTGCCGCTGCGGCCGTTCCTCCGGATAGAAGTGGTTGGACCCCATGGCGAAAGTCCCACCGGTCAGCCGGCGCATACCTTGCGTCAGGTCGCGGGCCGCTGGCGTCATCCGGTCAGAGCTCCGTTAGTCTCGCCAAGGCATGCCGTCCGCCACGCCAATTTACAACAGGCATAGCCGCAGATGGACACCGCCGCCTAGTATGGTCCTCGCAACAGGAACAACCCACACATGACCACTTTGATCACCGGCGGCACCAAGGGCATCGGCCTGGCCATCGCGGCGTACCTGGCGCGGCCCGATCAGCAGCTGGTGCTGGCCTATCGCTCTGATGAGGAGGCTGCGCTGGCGGCGAAGACGAAGCTCGCTGCTACCGGGGCCAACGTCAGTACAGTTCAGGTCAATGTCGGAGATGTCGACGATGTCGGACGGATGATGTCGGGCCTCGCGGATGATGGCGGGCCTCTGCATATCGTCCACAGCGCGGCGATGATCTATCCGACATCATTGCTGGACGCGGACATCAACCGGTTCGGCGAGGCGATGCAGATTAACGGCCTGTCGCTGTTTTACCTGGTCCGCAAAGCCCTGCCAAAACTGTCGCGGGGCAGCAGCATCGTGCTGATCTCCAGCGCCGGGGCGAAAACTGCCTCGGCCAATTATGCGGCACTGGGGGTCGGCAAGGCGATGGCCGAGAGCCTGATGCGCTATTTCGTCACCGAGCTGGCCCCACGCGGCATCCGCATCAATGCCGTCGCGCCCGGCCTCGTCGCGACGTCGTCTGTAGCGGGCATGGTTGGCGGGGAAGAAGCCGCCGCCCGTGTTTTCGAGCGCGCCGCGCGTTCCAACCCCTCCGGCCGGATGAGCCAGGATTCCGACTATGCCAGCGTGGTGGCGTTCCTGCTCAGCCCGGCGGCCGAGTTCGTCCAGGGCCAGGTGATCCACGCCAACGGCGGGGCCTACGTGGCGGGGTAGGTCACGTCTGACCCTCTCCGGTCTCCAACATCGAGTAGAGCGTGCGGGCCTCTTCTGCCGGCCCCCGACGTTCGCCCAGACCCTCGACCACAACAGCCACCACACGACCGCCCAAGGCAAACACCAGCCGGTCACCGATCTTTACCGGACGGGCACGCTTGTCGAGGCGGTGTTCCTGGCCGTTCCGGGTCACGCGGACGCGGCGCTTTTCCACGAACTCGGCCGCCAACGTACGGGTTTTGAAGAACCGTGCGCGCCATAGCCAGAGGTCGACGCGGCAGGCGTCTCCCTCACTCATGCCTTGGCAATCCGGCGGCGACGGCGGGGGCGGCGCACAGTCGCGGGAACGTTGCGAAGGGCGGCCAAGGCGGCGAACGGCGAGTTGGTGGCCACGATGGGGCGATGCTCAACCGCGAACTCACGCTCGGCGCGGCGACGCCAGGCGGTGGGTTCGCCGGGGCGGCGGATGGCGGCGAAATCCAGGCCTTTCAGGATGTCGCGCACCTGTTCGTCGGTCCAGCCGAGGTCAGCCTGAGCTTCCGCCGACAGCACGACGCCGCCGCCCTGTTTGACGCCGGCCCGCAGCAACTCGTCGAGTCGTTCAAGCTGTTCCACCGGCACGGCCCAGCTGCGCACGGCGCGCAGGCCGAAGGCGGAAAGCGCGCGGGCGGATGGAATCTCAGCCGGCATCCGGCTGGGCTGGTCAGATGATGGCCCCCAGCCGGGCAGGTCGCGCGCGGCCAGGGCCTGGGTCAGGACCCGTGCCTCGGGCCGCAGCAGGCCGGGCACAAACACCGAGAAGGCACCCAGCCGTACACCGAGACCGCGCAGGGTTCGCCGCTCGACCTGGCTCAGGGACCGCGCCTCATTGCGCACCTGGGCCCGGTCCAGCACGCCCCCGGCCTCGATCAGTCGATAGGCCAGCCCTCGCGCCAGCCCTTTGATCCGACCGTCCGCTATGGCGGTTTCCAGCCTGCGCAAATCTGCCAGACGCCGCCCGGCTTCGGCAACCAGGAAAGCCTCCAGCCGCTGGCCCGCCCGCTGTCGCGCTGCCTCCGGTCCCAGTTCGCCCAGCAATCGCACGCGGGGTCGGAACGGCTCGCCGCCCGCCAGCACGCTCGCCACAGCCCCGTTCCACAGCACTGCGCCGTCAGGGGTGAGCGAAAAGGCCGCGTCGCTATCGGCAGCCATCCTGCCGAGCCGTTTGGCGATCTCCGGACCGACCGCATGCAGAGCCGCAGCCCGGAGCGCCTTGTCCTCCAGGATCGTCGCGCCCTTGGCAGCCTCGAAGGCCACTCCGGCGAGTTTGCCCACGAAGTGGCCCTCGACGGTGACAGTCCCGTCGTCGGCGACCCCCGCCAGCATCTCCTCGCGAACCCTGAGGCCCCGCATCAGCGCACTGGTCCGCCGGTCCACGAAGCGGGCCATCAATTGCTGGTGCAGTGTGTCGGAGAGCCGCTCTTCCAGGGTCCGAAGCTGGCCCTGCCAGCCGGTGGGGTCGGCCAGCCAGTCCGGCCGGTTTGCCACATAGGCCAGGGTGCGGACATTGGCTAGGCGGGTGGCCAGGGTGTCGATCTCGCCGTCGTTGCGATCAAGGTGGGCGTACTGGCGGGCGATCCAGTCGTCACCGATCCGCCTGCGCCCGCTGGTCAACGCCAGGAAGAACCCCTTGGCCAGGCTGATGTGCTCGTCCAGCGCCAGCTTGCGGAAGTCGGGCGTCTGGCAAACTTCCCAGAGACGGGCCAGCGTCACCTTGTCCCGCGCCAGGTGCGCGATCTCCTCATCGCCGGCCAGGGCTTTCAGTGTCTTCTCGTCCAGCGCCTCGGCCGACAGATTCAGGCCCTGGCGTTGGGGCGACTGGGCCAGCGACTTCAAGAGCAAGGGCAGGGCGCTGAAATCGAGCTTTGAGTTGCGCCACTCAGCGGCCACGACCGGTTCAAACTGGTGGTTCTCGACGGCCTCGACCAGATCCTGGTCCATATCGTCGCACTCGCCGGTGACACCAAAGGTGCCGTTGGTCATGTAACGCCCGGCGCGCCCTGCGATCTGGCCGATTTCCTGGGCGTGCAGAAACCGGCTGCGCTTGCCGTCGAACTTATGCAGCCCGGCGAAGGCCACATGGTCGACGTCCATGTTCAGGCCCATGCCGATGGCGTCCGTGGCCACCAGAAAATCCACCTCGCCGGACTGGTAGAGCGCCACCTGGGCGTTGCGGGTGCGCGGGCTCAGACTGCCCATCACGACAGCCGCGCCGCCGCGCTGACGGCGGATCAACTCGGCGATCGCATAGACCTGGTCGGCGCTGAACGCGACCACGGCGGTGCGGCGCGGCAAGCGGGTCAGCTTCTTCGGCCCGGCATAACTCAGGGCACTGAACCGTTCCCGCGTTACGATTTCGGCGTGCGGCAACAGGCGGCGCACCAGTGGTGCCATAGTCCCTGCACCCAGCAGCATGGTCTCCGCCGTGCCTCGCGCATGCAGCAGGCGCTGGGTGAACACATGGCCACGCTCCGGGTCGGCGCACAGCTGAATCTCGTCGACAGCCAGAAACTCGACCTCGCGAGACAGCGGCATCGCCTCGACGGTGCAGACGAAATAGGTCGCGCGCGGCGGCACGATCTTTTCCTCGCCGGTGATCAGCGCCACAGACCGCGCGCCCCGCGCCCGGACGATTCGGTCATAGATTTCCCGCGCCAGCAGCCGGAGCGGCAGGCCGATCATGCCAGAGGCGTGTCCCAGCATTCGCTCGACCGCCAGGTGCGTCTTTCCGGTATTGGTCGGACCCAGCACCGCCACCAACCGTGACGGCACCGCACCCGTCGGGCGGTGGCTCATACCCATGAAGGTGGGATGGCGCAGAGAGTCGGGCAAGCGGCGGATCGTTCTGAAGGCAGCAGTCTATGTCGTTCCAAGGCTATCTCGACACTATCAAGGCCAGGATCGGTCGCGGTCCCGCGGACTTTCGCCGTCTGGCGGACGAGAGGAACTTTACCCAGGGCGGCGCGCTTGAGGCTGAGACCAAGGTCGACGTGATAGTACAGTGTCTGAAGGGTAACTATGGCCTGGGCCACGGACACGCCATGGCGATTTACGCCCTGCTCAAGGGGCACAAGAAGAAGGAACACCATGATGACCGATCAACGCGATTTCGGGCGCCTGCACGCCGGCGTGATCCCCTATGTGTCCGTCGAAGGTGCCAAGGCGGCAATCGAGTTCTACAAGGCCGCGTTCGGTGCCGTGCTGCACGGCGAGGCCTTCTGCGACGCGCAAGGCCGGGTCATGAACGCCGGCCTCGAGATTAACGGCGGCATGGTCATGATTATGGACCGCATGGAGGAGCATGCAAGCCGCCGGATGTCGGAACCCGGCCATCCGTTCACGATGCAACTGGTGACAGACCAGGGCCAGTTCTGGTTTGATCGCGCCGTCGCGGCGGGTTGCACTGTGACGATGCCCTTCGAACGCCAGATGTGGGGCGACACCTATGGCCGGGTCATCGACCCCTATGGCCTGGAGTGGGCCGTCAACCAGCCCAGCGCGGAAAGCATGGCCGCCGAACGGGCACTGGCTCAGAAGGCACCCGTCTGATGGCCAAGGTCCTCGACATCACACCAGCCTCCGACACCGAGCTGGTCATTGCTCGGTTGATTGACGCCCCACGCGCTGCCGTCTGGCGATGCTGGACCGAGGCCGATCTGCTGAAGCAGTGGTTTTGCCCCAAGCCGTGGACCGTGCCTGAAGCCAGTTTCGAGCTGAAGCCGGGCGGTCGGATGAATACTTTGATGGCGGGTCCTGATGGCGAGCGCGTCGAGAATGTCGGCGTCTGGCTGGAGATCACGCCGCAAGAGAGCCTGACCTTCACCGACGCCTATTCAGAGGGGTTCATTCCCCGACCCGAGAGCTTCATGACCGGCTACGTCCGCCTTTCAGACGAACCCGGCGGCGGCACGCGGATGATCTGGGGCGCGCGGCACAAGACTGCGGAAGACGCCAGAAGCCATCTTGGAATGGGCTTTGAGCAGGGATGGGGCGCGGCCGCGCAACAGCTGGAGGATCTGGCCAGAACGATCTGAAATCGATCTGTCAGGCGTAGGTCTGCATCGCCAGCACGCCTGCCGGGATCGGTACGGTGAAGGCTGCGACGTGGCGCTGGAATTCCGAAAGTGCCTGTTCGCTCCAGAGGCGGATTGACACGGTCTGGCGGCGACCGGCCGGCTGGATCTGCATACAGGCGACGTCGATATCCTCGTCGCTGTGTTTCTCGATGAAGCGATAAAACGCTGTGGAAACCCGCTGGGCTTCCCGATCTGAAACAATCCCGGTGTCGAAAGTGTGCATTCTGCTTGCTCTCTTCGGCTTCGGGCCGGGCTCAGCAAGTTCGGGGCCGCAGTGGACGAGGTGCTATCCGCGCGGCAACCGGAATCCCAGAGGCAGCAGCGCCTCGATGGTGTGGCGCGCCTCGGTGCCATCCTCACCGATACTGACCACCTCGCAGCCGGGATCGGCAAACTCCCAGATCTTTTGCCGACACCCTCCGCAGGGCCAGATCAGGCCGGGGAGGGTCGAGGCCAACCAGACGCGGCGAATTGTCGTCGCGCCCGACGTCACTGCTGCGGAGATGGCGCTGGCCTCGGCGCAGACGCCCTCTGGATAGGCCGCATTCTCGACGTTGACGCCGTAGTGGATGCGCCCGTCCGGGCCTTCGACGGCTGCGGCGACGTGGACGCCGGAGTAGGGCGCGTGGCTGTTGGCCAGCAGGCGGGTGAGTTCGGTGGCGATCTTGTTCATCGTGCAAGGCGTTCGGAGATCAGGGTCAGCTCGGTCTGGCGACCGTCGAGATAGCGCACCTGTTGACCATCGAAAAAGGCGTTCTCCTCGGCGCGGAACGACACATCCTGGCCGTCCCACTCCGGCACGGCGGCGAAGGCGGCCAGTTCGATGGACCAGACGGTGTCGGCGTGGACCTTGAACGATCCGCGCACGTCGGCGTCCTGGTTGTCCCAGAAGCCGATGGCCGGTCCGGCACCGTGGCCGTGGTAGCCCAGCGGGTGCGAATAGATCGAGGGTTTGAGGCCTTGGGCGATGGCTTTGGCACGGGCGGTGGCCAGCACCTCATTGCCGGTCAGCCCCACGGCGAAGGATGAGGTCAGCGCGTCCTGCACCCGGTTGGCCTGAGCCAGCCCGGCCCGCAACCCCGCCGGGGCCTGGGTCTCACCGTCCTTCAGCACATAGGCCAGATGCTGGGTGTCGGTATTCAGCCGCAGGTAGGTGATGCCGATGTCGGTCCAGAGCAGGTCACCTTTCCGAATTACGGTGTCGCTGTCGAGGACGCCCTTCACGCCCTGCCGCTGCAGCGCGACAGAGGGGTGGAACCAGGTGGCGATCCCCAGTCGGGCCAGACGTTCGCGATAGAACCAGACCACGTCGGCGGTAGTGGTGACGCCGGGCTTGATGGTGGCCGCTGAGAAGGCCTCGGAGATCACGGCGTGGGCCAGCCGCATGATGCCTGGATAGAGCTTCATCTCGGCGGGTGTGCGGGTCTCCAGCCAGCCCACCGACAGGCCTTCGCCGGAGACGACCCTGTCGCGGTAGATCTGCGGCAGGGCCGCGACCATTTCGGTGTGCTGGCTGAACGTCATACCGTCGCCGAAGGCGGTGAGGCTGGACGTGTTGATGGCGATCTGCTTCGGGTCGCGCTTGGCGATCACGTCGGCCAGCGCCTTCCATTGGTCGGGTTGGGTGTCCGGGTTCCAGGCGCCGGTGAACAGCGTGCCCATGCCGTAGCGACTGACGGTCAGGCGCTCGACCGGACGCCCCTCGCCAGGATCGAAGAACACCAGAATGGTGCGGCGGCGCGCATGCAGGCTCTCGGCGTTCAGCATGGAGGCGACCACCGGGTCTTCGAAATATTCGCGGGCGACCAGCACCCACATGTCGATTTTCTGGTCACGCATGAGGCGCGGGATCACGGTGTCGAGCCGGTCGGCCAGCAGCGCGTTTTCCACCCTGGCCCGGTCGCGCATCGTCAGGATCGGCGGCAGGGCCGGGCGAGTCAGTTCGGTTTCGGACATGGGTAGCAGGGGCGGGTCTGCTGCGGCTGCGCCGGTGGACCCCAGCGCGATCAGGCCTGCACCCAACAGCGCCACCATGGCCTTGATGTAATGCGGCATCTCACACTCCGACGGCAGCTGCCGGGTGTTTCCATGATCTCGGGCGATCCGGCAACTCCGTCCACGAAGGGCCCGTATTTGTCATCGTCTTATAGCTGCGTGTTTGTCACAAGCAGGGGCTCAAACGCCTGTACAATGGTGTGTAATACGCCGATTGCATGATCGTCAAAATGCCTCCAAGGATTGTGCTTTGAGAGCAAGGCTCGCCACCGGCCATTGTGGAGTTTCACGGGTTTGGTGAGAATGGCCTGATGAGTCCATCCGTCGCTCCGCCTGAAATCCAGACCGCCCGGCTTCGGCTGCGAGCGGCTGTCGAGCGCGATCTGGCGGCGATGCACGCGATCATGTCTGACCCCCAGGCCATGCGGTACTGGTCGAGTCCGCCGCATCCGGATTTGCAGACCACGACCGAGTGGCTGGACAGCATGATCGAGGCTCAGTCGAGCTGCGATTTTATTGTCGAGCTGGACGGGCGGTGTATCGGCAAGATCGGGTGCTGGCGCTTGCCGGATGTGGGCTATCTGCTGTCGCGCGACTGTTGGGGCAAGGGTTACGCGACGGAGGCGCTGACGGCGTTCGTCGCCTATGCGTTTGCGGGTTTCACGGACCATCTGACCGCCGATGTGGATCCCCGCAACGAGGCCAGCCTCAATCTGCTGGCGCGGGCGGGATTTCACGTGACGGGCTATGGTGAGAAGACCTGGCACGTGGCCGACGAATGGTGCGATAGCGTCTATCTGCGTCTCGACCGGCCGGACGCTTCCTGAAGGGCAGACCATGACGCGCAGGGAAACGATTATCCTCGGCTTGCTGGGCTTCGGTGTCTGGCTGAACGGGGCGGTGATGTTCCGGTTCGGGGGCGCGATGATGTTCGAGAGCGGGCCGCTGGCGTTGGGGTTGAGTGGCCTGGCCATCGGGCTCGGCGTCTGTGTTTTGCTGCGCTCGATCATGTCGTGGCGCAAGGTCGCCCAAACTGACGCGGTGACCGCCGCCGTGATCCTGATCTTGCCCGGCCTGTTCGGCGACGTGGCCTATATTCTGAACTTCAGCGCGATCACCGGGCTTCAGGCGACCACCGCCGGTCCGTTCGCCGCCGTGCTGGTATTCGGCACGGCGATGCTGCTGGCCTACGCGCTTTGGCTGGCGCGGCCGTCCCGCATACCGTAGCTTCGAGCAAGCCCGTCACGCTTCACGATGGCGGGTCGTCTCGGGAGCAGGTCATGCCATTAAATACCAAGGTGCTTGGCGTCGCATTGGCGATAACAGCCTTCGCCACGGGCACCTTCGCCGCCGAACCGACCTACAAGGCCAAACTGACCCGCACCGCCTATGGCGTACCGCATGTCATTGCCGCCAACCATGGCGGTCTGGGATATGGCGCAGGCTATGCGGCGGCGCAGGACAATTTCTGTGACTTTGCCGAGCGGATGATCACCGTCAGCGGGGAGCGGTCCCGCTATCTGGGGGCCGGCGACCGGGACGCCAATATTGTCAGCGACCTCTATCATCAGCGGCTGATCAAGACCGGTCGGCTGGAGGCCAGGCTGGCCGGCGATGTGCC
>JANORH010000186.1:0-6361 GCA_031415215.1 Alphaproteobacteria bacterium
AGCCATGGCTGACGGCGCGATCAATCTGAAGGATGAGTTCCAGGCCAAGGCCTGGTCCACGCCGCTCGAAGATATGCATCCGGGCGATCCGGAGCTGTTCCTCAACGACGCCCACTGGCCCTATTTTGAGCGTCTGCGCGCCGAGGATCCGGTGCACTGGTGCAAGGACAGCGAGTTCGGCTCCTATTGGTCAGTGACCCGCTATCAGGACATCATGGCGGTGGACACCAACCACGGCATGTTCTCGTCCGACGCGGCGCTGGGCGGCATCACCATTCGCGACGCGCGCCCGGATCTGCGCCGCCCCAGCTTCATCGCCATGGATCAGCCCAAGCACGACGTACAGCGCAAGGCCGTCAGCCCCATCGTGTCGCCGGCCAACCTGATGCAGATGGAGCCGATCATCCGTGAGCGGGCGGCAAAGATCCTCGATGCCCTGCCCATCGGCGAGACGTTTGACTGGGTCGACCGCGTCTCCATCGAGCTGACGACCCAGATGCTGGCCACCCTGTTCGACTTCCCGTTCGAGGAACGCCGCAAGCTGACCCGCTGGTCCGACGTGGCCACCGCCATGCCGATCAAGGGCGGTATCGTCGAAACCGAAGACGAGCGGCAGGCCGAGCTGATGGAATGCCTGGCCTATTTCACCGGGCTCTGGAACGAGCGGGTGAATGAGCCGGTGCGCGGCGACCTGATCTCGATGATGGCCCACAGCGATGCTACCCGAAACATGACGCCAGACGAATATCTGGGCAACGTCATCCTGCTGATCGTCGGCGGCAACGACACCACCCGTAACTCGCTGACCGGCGGGCTCTACGCTTTGAACAAGTTCCCGGAACAGTTTGACAAGCTGCGCGCCGACCACAGCCTGATCACCAACATGGTGCCGGAAATCATCCGCTGGCAGACGCCGCTGGCCCACATGCGCCGCACCGCGCTGCAGGACGTGGAACTGGGCGGCAAGACCATCAAGAAAGGCGACAAGGTGGTCATGTGGTACGTCTCGGGCAACCGCGATGACCGCGAGATCGTCAACCCGGACGCATTTGTCATCGACCGCGAACGACCCCGTCAGCACCTGTCCTTCGGCTTCGGCATCCACCGTTGCGTGGGCAATCGTCTGGCCGAGCTGCAGCTCAAGATCGTCTGGGAGGAAATCCTCAAGCGCTGGAGTCGCATCGAAATCATGGGCGAGCCCACGCGCGTCCGGTCCAGTTTCGTGAAGGGTTACGAGAGCCTGCCGGTGCGGATTGTCGGTTAAGTCGAAACGTGGAGGCGTTTACGGCTTCCACGACACCTTGACGCCCCAGGCACCCATCCTGGGCTTGACCACAACGCTATCGCTGGCCCGATACTTCCAGGTACTGTCGGGACTGGCCCACTGAAGCTGGTAACGAACCACGTAACCGTCGTGGTCGGACAGTCCGGCTTGGCCCTTCGCCCGGGCGAACATGACATCGGTCTTCAGGGGGCGGACGCTGACCTGGTCGTCAGCGACAAAGGCCTGAAGGTCCTGTGAGTGCAGCCACGGTTCCGCGGCCGGATCGCCGCCGCCATCGCTACAACCCACCTCGGAACGCTGGCCGCAGTATTCGCTCACCACGGTATAGGGCCGATCCAGCGCGTTGAAATAGTAGCGCTGCGGAG
This sequence comes from Alphaproteobacteria bacterium, assembly GCA_031415215.1. GTDB lineage: Bacteria > Pseudomonadota > Alphaproteobacteria > Caulobacterales > Caulobacteraceae > Phenylobacterium. The sequence continues at coordinate 1,651 of JANORH010000186.1, forward strand.
AGTTCCGGACGTTGAAATCGCCACCCACAAGGATTGGAATGCCGTCGGCGCGGGCTCCAGCGATAAAGGCGTCCAGTTGGCGAACCTGTTGATTGTGGGCGGCCAGGGATTGCGCCGGCGACGCGCGCGACGCGCGCCGGGAGTTGAGGTGGGTATTGACGATATCGATCGACGTCGGCGACCCGTCCGGGACCAGTCGCACCCGCATCACCCCCTTGTTGGCGAAACAGTCCAGGCCGGCGCAGTCACCAAAGGCATGTCGGGCAACATCAACGATCGGTGCGTCAGACAACACGTGGAGCCCGGCGTTTGTCAGTCGGCCGAAACCCGTGCCGCGCCCCGGACCCTTCGCCCAGAACCGGTAACCGCTGGCCTGCACAAGCTCGGCCATCTCACTTCGGAACCCTTCCTGGATCAGCACGACATCCGGCTGCCGGCCCGATTGCCGCATCTGGGCCAGTTCCCGACCGATTGCCCTGAGCGCGTCTCCACGCCCGCTGGCGAGAGGCCAGGGAAGCCCGCGGACGTTGTAGGTCAGAACACTGATGCCCGCCGTTTGCCCCTTGGTGTCGGGCAAGGGTCCCGAAGACCCGCCCAACGACCTGGTTTCGACAGCGGGTCGCTCCAGCGACGCAACCGGCTCAATATGATCCAAGTACATCATCCGCCGCTCCAAAGACTTACGCGCATCTCGGGGCGGATCCTGACGCGACCCACGATGGACGAGGCGACTCGTTGCTTAAGTGCCGCCCCGGGGCATTGTGGTTATCCTGGGGCGGGGGCTAGATGATCTGATTGGGTTACCGCCACATGACGCCTTTGCTTCAGTATCGTGTCGGCGAAGGATTTGTCGGGCAGGATGATCGAGCTGGCTGGCCGTCGATATCGAACGCGTGGCGTGGACTGGTGGAAAGAATCTGACCCTCGGCACCCACGCGGCCGTGGACTGGCAGGACCGTGAATTTTGATTGCCGCATCGCTACGAGCGGACATTTTCGACGGCAGGGATGGGGGTAGCCGACCTTCTGACGAGAAGCGGGCCACCGGTGTGTTATGGACCGTGGCTCCAGGAGATTGAAAGCTAGAGACCATGAGTGACAGGTCCGGCCTCAGAACGCGCAGGGGCGCAGGGGTGTACCAGACAGGGCGTGATCGGGTGGGCCAGATCTTGGAGGTCTCGCTCGAGATTCTGATCGAGAGCGGGTACGAGGCGCTGTCGTTGCGGGAGGTCGCGCGACGGTGCGGCGTGCAGATCGGCGCGGTCACCTACTACTACAAGGGTCGGAACGACCTGCTGCAGGACGTGCTCAGCATGGTTCTGGCACCGTACGGTGAGAACTTCAGGGCGGTCCGGGCCGCCTCGGACCTGTCGGCGGAGCAGAAGCTGGAGCGCCTGATCCGCCTGCTTTTGGAAGACATTCAAACGAAGAAGACGACCCGGCTCTTCCCGCACCTCTGGGTCCTCGCCAACCACGACCCGTTCGTGGCTCGCGCTGTTGATCGCATCTATGTCCTGGAGCGGCTGACCTTCAACAGCCTGATCGCCGAGATCAATCCCGACCTCACCCAACAAGAACGGGAGACGCTCGCCGTCTTCATCTCGGCGTCGGTCGCGGGGTCGACGATGTTCGTGGGTTTTGAAAAGCCCTGGTCACCCCAACTTCCTCTCTACAGCGCTATCACCTGCCGCGCCCTGGTCGACCTCGTGAGGACGATCCAGCCGGGGCAACTGGAGGCGTTTGGCTGGCGACAAGCCGACGCAACGCCTGACTGGAAGACGCCAACCCTGCTGACGACCGAGGAATTTCAAGCCTTGCTGGACGACTGGGAAGCGAGCTCCATCGAAGGTACCAAACAGCCGTAAACGCCATTCACAAGTCCAATATTGTTCAGTTGACCAATATTGGAGGCTCGTGCTTAGGTTGGCGCGGCGTCGAAGCGCGGCGCGTCCAGCACGCGAGAAACCCATGGGCAGAGAGCTTCGCCTCAACGCATTCGCGATGAACTGCGTCGGGCACCAGGCGCAGGGACTATGGCGTCACCCGCGTGACAGATCAGCGGAGTACCGATCGCTCAACCATTGGGTTGAACTCGCCCGGCTTCTCGAGCGCGGGAAATTCGACGCTGTTTTCCTGGCCGACGTGCTCGGCGTGTACGACGTCTACGACGGTAACATCGATACCGCCCTGCGGGAAGCGGTGCAGGTGCCGGTCAACGATCCGCTGCTCATCATTCCTCCCATGGCGCAGGCGACGGAGCATCTTGGCTTCGCGGTGACCTGCAATCTGTCGCACGAGCCGCCCTTGCCCTTCGCGCGCCGGATGTCGACGCTCGACCATCTGACAGACGGGCGAATCGGATGGAACGTCGTCACCGGCTACCTCGACAGCGGTGCCAAGGGCGCGGGCCGGGACAAGCAGGTTGCGCATGACGTTCGCTATGACATCGCCCAGGAGTTCATGGATATCCAATACGGGCTCTGGGAAGGCAGTTGGGAAGATGGCGCGGTGCGCCGTGACCGGCAAACCGGCGTGTTCACCGACCCGGCCAAGGTCCATCGCGTCAGGCACGAGGGCGAGTATTTCAAGATCGACAGCGTCCATCTCTGCGAGCCCTCGCCACAGCGCACGCCGGTCATCTATCAGGCCGGATCGTCTGCGAAGGGCACGGCGTTCGCGGCCCGCCACGCCGAGTGCGTCTTCATCGGGGGGAACGCGCCCGACAAGATGGCCGAGGATGTCGCCAAGCTGCGGGACCTCGCTGTGGAGTTCGGCCGCGCGCGGTCGGACATCCTGGTGTTCGCACTGGCCACGGTCGTCATTGCCGCCACCGATGAGGAAGCCGAAGCGAAGTTCGCCGAGTACCAGAGCTACGTGAGCAAGCCGGGGACCCTGGCGCTGATGTCAGGATGGGCGGGAGTGGACCTGTCAAAACCGGAACAGGCGAAGACCGGGGCGGCGAGCAGCAACGCCATCCAGTCGGTGGCCGCCAGCATCGCCCGCGGCGCGGAGCCGACCAGTCGCCGGGTCGGTCGACCGATTGGCCTTGGCGGTGGTGGGCCAGCGATCGTGGGAGGGCCGAAACGCGTGGCCGATGAACTGGAAGCCTGGGCGAAAGAAGCTGACCTCGACGGCTTCAACCTCGCCTATGTGGTCATGCCGGAGACCTTCGCCGACATCGTCGAGCATCTCGTCCCCGAATTGCAGCGACGCGGCCTGTTCAAGCAGACCTATCGTCCGGGCGCCTACCGTGAAAAGCTCTTCGGTGATGGCCCCCGCCTCGGCGAGCACCATCCCGCAGCCCGCTATCGTCGTCCTGAACGATGAGCCCGCCTCCCCCGACCACTGCTGCGGGGCCGGGCGTCAAGGCGATCTTCCTGACAGTCCTGGCGATGATCGCGTTCGCGGCCAACTCAATCCTGTGTCGCCTCGCCCTTGCCCACAGTTCGATTGATCCGGCGAGCTTTACCCTCATCCGGATCGGTTCAGGCGTCCTGGCGCTCTGGATTATCCTTGGCGCGGGACGAAAGGTGAGCGCCGTGGGAGGGAGTTGGCGGGGCGCATTCGCACTTTTCGCCTACGCCGGTGCGTTCTCCTGGGCCTATGTCACCCTGTCGGCCAGCACGGGAGCATTGCTCCTGTTCGGTGCCGTGCAGGCGACGATGGTCATTACCGGCTTGGTTCGCGGCGAGAAACTCACGGTGCCGCAATGGCTGGGCTTCGTCCTCTCACTGGGCGGCTTGACGGCCCTCCTGATACCGGGCGCGTCGGCCCCGCCGCTCGCTGGCGCTCTACTGATGATGACCGCCGGCGTCGCCTGGGGAGCCTACTCTCTGCTCGGCCGCGGAGCCGTCGATCCGCTCGGCGCGACCGCCGGAAACTTTCTGCGGGCCCTCCCCCTGGCCGCCGTGGCCTTTGCCCTTGCATCGGCGGCGGGCACACATCAGGCGCCGGACGGGGTGCTCTACGCGGTGCTATCAGGCGCCCTTGCTTCCGGAGTCGGCTATACGATCTGGTACGCGGCCCTGCCTTCGCTCTCGCCGGTCCAAGGTGCGTCGGTACAACTGAGCGTCCCCGTCATAACCGCGCTTGCCGGGACGCTGACGCTGGGTGAAGGAATTTCAGGTCGCTTGGCGCTCACTTCGGTGGCGATCCTCGGGGGCATCGGCTTGATCATCGCCAGCCGGCCGCGGGACCTTTGAGAGTCCTTCCCAGCGCTCCTGTTAGCGTCCGCAACGGATCGATTCTCACCGTTGACGTCCAGCCCGGAACCGGACGTTCGTTCAACAGCTACGCCACCGGACCGCTGGGACTCAAGTCTCAGATTTTGACCACTAGCGCTCTGACGTCTTTGCATCGGCGCGCGCGGTCTGGCGGCACCCTGAAGCCTGCTGCTCCGCGATGCTGGAGATCGTCCGGAATCGAGCCTCAAGGTCGTCGATGACCAGGGCGTTGGTGCTGCGGGCTAGCACCTCCTGATTCAGATACCGTGACGTGATCGTATAATTGAAGCTGCCGAACCAGGCCGAGCGTTGGCCGCCGTCATCGATGACCACGAACTTGGCGTGCATCGGCAAGCCCTCGACGTCGCAGTAACGGCGGATGTTGACGCCGGCACGGTCGAGCTCCTTGAAGACGCCCTTGGGGACACGGCGTGCGGTGTCGTGGACGACGAGGTCGATTTCCGCGCCGCGTTCGGCCGCTTTCGCCAG
>JANORH010000187.1:0-16854 GCA_031415215.1 Alphaproteobacteria bacterium
GGGTTCGCGTTCCACGGGATCGCGCTCGGCGGGGTCACCTCCGGTTTCCGCCGCCAGACGGACAGGCCGGGCCTGGCGCAGCCGAAGCTGCAGCGAGATGCCCATGCGAACCGAGAAGAAACAGCGGTCGAACCGCTCACAGGCCTCCAACATCGCCTTGCCCTGCGCGCGCTCGGCCTCGGCCCCGAACGCCAGACCCAGGCGATAGGCGCACTGGGTCATCGCATCGAGCATCTCAGTTGAGGGAACGGGCGCGGTCATTGAGAACATATGTAGAACAAGACGGAGCTGTGGTCAAGTTTGAATGCGAGGATTATCGAGTGGGCGAGGCGACGGAATGTCTGTGGATCCGGTGTGCCTTGGAACAATCCCGATGTTGTGGGTCTCACCAAGGGGCGTCGGTCCACAGGGTTGGGGCGTCTTGAAAGGTGGCGCGTCCCCCGGCTCTCTGCCAGCCTCCGCCTATGGGGCTATGCGACATTGCGGATATCTGCGCGCGGATGGACGCTCACGAGGGCCAAGCCGCTTGGGCGCAGGCCTTCGGAGCGGTGTTGGCGCTTGTCATCGCCATCTCCCTTCCACGCCTGTATCGTTGGCGAGCGAAGCGCGAGTACGGCGAGGCTGCCGTGGCCGCTGCCGACTTCGCTCACAACCAGATCGCGGCAGTGTGGGCCATCGCTCATGGACTTTCGGGGCAGCCAGCCCGTACCGAGGACTTCGTCGCCGAGCTGGATCGGGCCGGAAGGGACCTGGAGGGCTTCCCTCTGTTGGGAACACAATCGGTTCAAGCTGTCGTCTATATGCGGCAACTCGCTGCCTGCTGCCGAGGAATGGCAGAGATCGCGCGCGAGCAGGGTGGCGACCAGCGAGAGCGCAGTCATGGCGTGGCAAACTATGCACATCACCTGTTGGTCCTGATGGCCCGTGAATTGAGCCAACCCGAGCCCCCGCATCCGTTCAGCACGGACGGCGTGCCCCCCGAAATCGTGGAGGCCCTTGGCCAGCCTCGAGTTGGGCGGTTTCGATTGGGTCGCTAGACGGGTACGCTCTGACCCTGTTCGACCAACCTCGGTGTTTATGGGTTACCCGGACAAGCCGGGTAATGACGAGCTCTTATGGGGGGTGTCGGGCATCCTTCGCATTCGCAGGGATGAGCCCTTTTGGTGGATGTCAGATTGCAGTCACCACCAAACCCCCCAGCAGCCCCTGCAACACCGGCACCTTCGGATAGGGCGGGTGGCGGTATTGGCGGAAGCCCTCTGCATACTCCACGCCGAAATCGCGGCCGACGCGGCGGGTCCAGGCGACCATGTCGGCGAGGTGGTCGGTGATGCCGTGCTGTCTGGCAACCCAGTCGGCCTGGCTCTGGTGCTGGGCCAGCATGGCCTGTTTGGTGGCGAAGGTTGTGGCGACGTTGACGGCGAAGTGGCGGGGGATGCGCGCGCCCTCGCGGTCGCGGCCGCCGATGGAGTCCATGAAATAGAGCGCCGGGATTGAGCGCGTCGCGGTCGCCGCTCCGGTCCGGTAGTTGGCTACGGGCGCGGCGAAACAGGCGTCGCGGGCCAGGGTGCTGATGGCCTCGTGATCCGGGTGATAGTCGACGGGTGATGCGGTGATCACCAGGTCCGGGGCCACGCTGCGGATCAGTTCGGTCACGGCCCGACGTGACGGGTCGTCGTTGAAGACCCCGAGATCGGCGAACCCCAGGCAGAGATAGTCCGCCCCGATCAGCGCCGCCGCCGCGGCGGCTTCCGCCTTTCGGATGCGTCCGGTTTCGGCGGGTTTATGTACCGCCGAGCCGCCCTCCCCGGCCGTGGCCGTGGCGATGGTGACCGCGTGACCCTGGCTGGCCAGGATGGCCAGGGTTCCGCCGGCCAGGATTTCGATGTCGTCGGGATGAGCGTGAAGGGCCAGGATGCGCGCCATGGTCAGCGATCGAACTTGGTGGAGAGCACCAGCGACGAGTTGGTGCGCTCCACGCCCTTGACCGCGCCGATCTCGTCGATCACCGCGTCCATCTCGGCGACGCCAGCCGCGTCGATGGTAACGATCATGTCGAACGGACCGCTGACCGATTGCAGTCGTCGGACGCCCGGCATGCGCTTTAGTGCGGCGCCCACGGCCGCCGCCTGTTTTGGCTCGATGGTCAGCATCACATAGGCCTGCACTCGCCCGGCCTCGTAGGCCCCGGCCAGCCTCACGGCGTAGCCAGCGATGATCCCTGATCGCTCCAGCCGGGCAAGCCGGCTTTGCACCGTGGTTCGCGAAAGGCCCAACGCCCGGGCCAACTCGGCCACCGGCGCGCGGGCGTTGTCACGGAGGCGGGTCAGCAGGTGTTCGTCCAGGTCATCCATCGGCGTTCCGCGCATGATGTTCGGCGTTATGACGAGACTATCCGCCCATATCGCCGATCTGACAATTGAAAGTGGCTGGCGCAGACGGAAAACTGCGGTGTCTTCATCGGGGTTCAGGCTTATGCGAAAAATTGCTGTCGTGGGCGCGGGCAAGATCGGCTCGACCGTCGTGGATCTTTTGCTGGGATCGGGCGACTACGAGGCCCTGGTGATTGATCGGTCCGAAGCCACTCTGGTCGATATCGGCACCGACGAGCGTGTCGCAACCCTGGCCATGGCTATCGGCGAACCTGAACGCCTGACGACAGCGTTGGCGGGATGTTTTGCGGTGATCAACTGCGCGCCCTATCACCTGACGGCCCTGATCGCGCGGTCGGCCAAGGCGGCGGGCGCCCACTACCTCGACCTCACCGAGGATGTGGCCTCCAGCCGGATCGTTCGCGACCTCGCCGCAGATGCCACCACCGCCTTCATCCCCCAATGCGGCCTGGCGCCCGGCTTCATCACCATCGCCGCCTGGGACCTGATCAAGCACTTTGACCAACTGCACGATGTGCGCCTGCGGGTGGGCGCTTTGCCGCGCTACCCGTCCAACGCGCTGAACTACAACCTGACCTGGTCGACGGACGGGGTGATCAACGAATACTGCGAACCCTGTGAGGCGATCACCGGTGGCGTTTTGCGCGAAACCCCCGCGCTGGAGGAGTGCGAGGCCTTTGCGCTGGATGGCGTGACCTATGAGGCGTTCAACACCTCGGGCGGGCTGGGCACGCTTTGCCAGACGTTGGCGGGACGGGTCCGCAACCTCAACTACAAGACCATCCGCTATCCAGGCCACGCGGCGATCATGAAGGCGCTGCTGAACGACCTGAATCTGCGCAATCGCCGCGACGTCCTGAAGGACATTCTGGAAAACGCCGTGCCGGCCACGCTGCAGGACGTGGTGATCGTGTTCGTCACGGTCTCGGGTATGAAGGCCGGGCAGCTGATGCAGGAGACCTACGTCAACAAGGTTTATGCCCAGGAGATCGGCGGCGAGGTGAAAAGCGCTATCCAGATCACCACCGCCGGAGCCATCTGTGCGGTGCTGGACATGCTGGCCGATGGATGTCTGCCGCAAGCCGGGTTCATCCGGCAGGAAGACATTCCGCTGCCCGCCTTCCTGGCCAACCGGTTCGGCCGGTTATATGCGCCGGGTGCCGCCCCCTTTCGTGCTGCTGCGGAGTAGGTCATGACCGTTCACATGAAGACCCAAATCGCCCGGGCGGAGGTCGCCGCCGTGCTTGGCCGCCTGGGCGTGGCCGACGACCTCTGGACTGGCGGTGCCCGCTCCGTACGGTCGCCGGTGACCGGCAAGATCATCGCCGATGTGCATGACGCGTCGCCCGCCGACGTCGCCGCCGCCGTTGAGGGCGCGCACGCAGCCTTCCTGATCTGGCGCAATGTCCCGGCCCCGCGACGGGGCGAGCTGGTGCGGTTGCTGGGCGAGGAACTGCGCGCGGCCAAGACCGACCTGGCCGCACTTGTCACCCTGGAGGCCGGCAAAATCGTCTCCGAGGCACAGGGCGAGGTGCAGGAGATGATCGACATCTGCGACTATGCCGTCGGCCTGTCACGGCAGCTGTTCGGCCTGACCATCGCCACCGAACGCCCGGATCACCGGATGATGGAGACCTGGCATCCGCTTGGTGTGGTGGGGATCATCTCGGCCTTCAACTTCCCGGTCGCAGTCTGGAGCTGGAACGCGGCGCTGGCAGTTGTTTGCGGCAATGCCTCAGTCTGGAAGCCATCGGAGAAGACGCCGCTGACAGCGCTTGCGGTCCAGGCGCTGTTTGACCGGGCGGCAGCGCGGTTCGGGGGCGCCCCGGCGGGCTTGTCCACCGTGGTGATCGGCGGCCTTGAGGTGGGTGCGGCGTTGGTCGACAATCCAAAGGTCCCGCTGGTCTCGGCCACGGGCTCCACCGCCATGGGACGAGCGGTGGCTCCGCGTCTGGCTGCGCGCTTCGCGCGTGCCCTGCTGGAGCTCGGCGGTAACAACGCCGCCATTGTGGCACCGACGGCCGACCTTGACCTGACCGTGCGCGGCGTGGCGTTTGCGGCCATGGGCACCGCAGGCCAGCGATGCACGTCGCTGCGTCGACTGTTTGTCCACGAGCGTGTCTACGACGTCCTCCTGCCACGCCTGAAAGCCGCCTATGGTTCGGTGACGGTGGGTGATCCGCGCGAGGCGGGTACGCTGGTCGGTCCGTTGATCGACGCGGCTGGCTTCGATCTGATGCAGCAGGCTCTGGCTGACGCCCGCGCTGCTGGCGGCGTCGTCACGGGCGGCGAGCGGGTTGACCTCGGCGACGGATTCTATGTCCGCCCGGCTCTGGTGGAGATGTCGACCCAGGCCGGGGTCGTCGAACGCGAGACCTTCGCCCCGATCCTCTACGTGATGAAATACCGCGACCTGAGCGACGCCGTCGCGATGCAGAACGACGTGCCCCAGGGCCTCTCGTCGTCAATCTTCACCAACGACCTGCGCGAGGCCGAGCTGTTCATCTCGTCGCGCGGCTCGGACTGCGGCATCGCCAACGTCAACATCGGTCCGTCGGGCGCGGAGATCGGCGGGGCGTTCGGCGGCGAGAAGGAAACCGGCGGCGGTCGCGAGGCCGGCTCAGACAGCTGGCGCGCCTACATGCGCCGCGCCACCAACACCGTGAACTATGGCGTGACACTGCCGCTGGCGCAGGGCGTCAGGTTCGAGGTTTAGCGCTCGACCGCCTGCCGTTGCATGGGTGCCAGTTTGGCCAGGAAGCGGTTCTGGTCGCGGAAAGCGATCTTCTCACGATCCATGGCGACCTGCAGGTGCTCGACCAGCGCGTTGAAGTCGGCGTTCTGAATGCCAAGATCCTTGTGCGCCGCCCTCATGTCGCGGCCCGTATAGTCGCAGCCGCCGTTCAGAATGTAGCAGAATTGCTCCTTCAGCGTCCGGCGCAGGCGCACCATGTCGTGCGCTTCAAATATCTGACTGATCCGGGGATCGGTGAGGCTGCGGTCGACCAGCTCGTCCACCACCCGGCTGATGCCGTCGCGACCGTGGAAGGCCTTCAGCATCGCGTCGCCCTCGAAGGGCTTCGCGGCCGCGTGGGCGTTGGACTGCGCGTAGGGCTCCACCGTCTCCTCACCCGGATGGGTGGCTGAAGGATTTTCGGGAGCTCCGGTGGCCAGGGCCGCAGCGAGGATCAATGCCTGGATCATCAGAAACCTGCCTGCAGGGAGAGATAGAGGCCGCGTTGGCCCTTGAAGGTGGCGATGGTGCCAAGGTCGGCATAGGCCGCCGTGACCGAAACGCTCTTGTTGACGGCATAGGCTACAAAGAGGTCGAACCAGTCGTCCTCCTTGAGGCCAAGGTTGTTTGGCTTGGTGCGGTATTCGGCGCCGACCAGCAGCCGTTTCGATAGCAGCATGCCCGCCGAACCCTCGAACTGCAGGCTGTAGTCATCCTTGGCACCCGGACCCCCAAAGCCCAGCAAACCGGTCTGGTTGGCCTTGGTGGCCCGGAGCGTGCCGCTCACGATCAGGCTCTGCGCCAACAGCACCCTGGATGCGGCCACATAGTAGTCGACGCCCTCATCGTCCTGGCCGCCCAGGAACGCGATCACGCCACCCTTGGCAGTCTTTTTGTACTGGGCGCCGACGGCGATCTGGGGAAGCCAGCGATCCTGATCGTAGACGACATCGCCGACCAGCTTCACCTTCATCCCCACCACGTCCTGGTGGAACGTGAACCCCTTTCCGAGACCCAGCTTTGCGCCCGTGCCCTGCGTGTCGAAATCCTGTCGCGTGTAGGACACCTCGACCCGGTCGAAGATGCCTGCCGAGACCCCATAGGCCCGGAATTGATAGTCCGGCAGCGTTACGACGGTGGCGTGCGCATTGGCCCCGACGCCTTCCCGGGTTCCATATCCGGTGATGACGGCCCAGCTGGCCAGCCCACCGCCACCGGCGCCCTCGATGCTGGTCACGCCACCGGTGAGCAGGAGTTTGCCCTGGGGTCGCAGCTCATCGGCGACCGCCGCGCCCCAGCCCACCATCGCGAGGGTGGTGCCCAGGGCCAACGCTATTGCTCTCATGGGGTCCTCGGGCATGCTTGCCGGAGGCTCTACTAGCCGTTGATCATTTACATTCGGTTCAGCGCGTAGGTTGTAGGACTGCAACGATGAGAACGATCATTCCTGCACTGTTCGCTGGCGTTCTTGCGACGTCCGCCGTCGCCGGCGATGTCTCCATCGAGGTGCGAAACACTTCAGGCCAGCCGGTCCGCGATGCTGTGGTGATGATCAGACCGACCGCCAGCGTCGCTCCGGGCACGCCCTTGAAAGTCAGCTGGCCGATGGTGATGGCCCAGCAGAACATCCAGTTCACGCCCTACGTCCTGATCGCGCCGCTGGGCTCGGCGGTAAGTTTCCCCAACAAGGACAAGGTGCGGCACCACGTCTATTCGTTCTCCGCGCCCAAGAAATTCGAACTCAAGCTTTATGGTCGCGAGGAAAGTCGGACGGTGACGTTTGACAAGCCGGGTGCAGTCTCCGTCGGGTGCAACATTCACGACACCATGATCGGCTACATCTATGTCAGTGACACGCCCTTCGCGGCGAAGTCGGGTCCGGATGGGGTCGCTGTCGTACGTGGGGCACCCGCAGGCGGCGCCACCCTGTTGGTCTGGCATCCGGATCTCAAGACGCGCACACCGTTCAGCCGCAGCCTGCCGGTCACCTCTGGCACACAGCGTAGCCCGGTCACCCTGGACTTACGTCCCGCCATCGCGCGCTGAAGCAAGGGGCGGTGTCTGCCCCCATCGCGGGGAGAGGTTAACTTGCTTGCGCCTGGCTTTGGAGGTCTTCCCGGTCTTCGGCGAGAAACTCGAAGAGTTGATCCAAGGGCATCGGCCTGGCGACCAGATAGCCCTGGGCGTGGTCGCAGCCCATGGCGGACAGAAGCGAGAACTGGGCGTTTGTCTCGACCCCCTCGGCAACCACCTTCAGACCCAGGCTGTGCGCCAGATCGATGGTCGACCGAACGATCAGGGCGTCGCGTTGACTGGTGGTAACATCCTCCACAATGGAGCGATCAATCTTTAGCTCGTGGCCGCGGATGCGCTTCAGATAGGCCAGTGACGACAAGCCGGTCCCGTAATCGTCGATCGAGATCGAGATGCCCAGGTCGGCAAACCTGTCCAGCATCTGGAGCGCAACGTCCGGGTTCTCGATGACCGCGGTCTCGGTGATCTCAAAGCATATCTTGCCCGTAGCCGCCTTCAGTTCGGTCGCGACGAAATCGACAAAGTCGGGCTCGCCCAGAATGCGACCGGAGATGTTCACTGCCACGTCGATTGTATATCCGGCCTGCGCCAATTCGCGCTGGTCCGCGATGGCCTGGTGCACCACCCATTCGGTCAACGCGCGGATATGTCCGGTCTCTTCGGCCATGGTGATGAAAATGTCCGGGAAGATCATTCCCCGCGTCGGGTGATTCCAGCGTACCAGCGCCTCGGTGCCGGTGGTCGCGCGCTTTCGCATGTCAAACTTGGGCTGGTGCCACACCACCAGCTCACCGCGACTGATCCCGCTCGTCAGGCTCGACATCAGCGACAGGTTCGCCGCCGGGTCTCCATAGGCTTCGGCATCGAAGAAGGCGGACTTGCGTCGCGCTGTCCTGGCCTGATCCAGGGCAATACTGGCGCGTTCGATCGAAAGGCCGATCAGGGCACCGTCCAGGTGGGCGAGGCCAACGCTGAGCGCCACGTCGATACGTTCGCCGGACACCAGAACCGGTTGTTCCAACGCGCCCAGCAGGTTCTGGACTTCCTGCAGCACAGCCGCCTCACTATCGGCGACCAGAACGAAGCCCAGCATGTCTGTCGAGATTCGCGCCACGCCGCACGTTGGCCCAAGCCCTCCCAGCCGATTGCCAATCATCCGCACGGTCTGCGCCGCCAGCTTGTGGCCGATGGCGTGGCGCATGTGGCCAAACCGGTCGAGACCCAGGGCGCACACATAGACCTGACCGGCAGGCAAGTCGGTGAAGCCCTCGATGACCTGTTCCAGGGCCAGTCGGTTCGGCAACCCGGTGTCGCCGTCGTGCATCGCCTGATGAGTGATCTTCCGCTCGCGCGCGCGAATCTCGGCGGCCATGGTGTTGAAGCTCCGGGCCAGCCGGCCCAGCTCGTCGGCGCTCTCGATCTCGACCTGGGCATCCTCGCCGCGCGCCAGCTGCAGCGCGGCTTCATCCAGCTCGGAGATCGGTCGGGTGACGCTGCGAGCCAGCGCCCAACTCCCCCAGCTCACGACAGCCAGTCCCGCCAGCCCCAGCAGGATCACCAAAATCAACAGCGGCTGGAAGGGGGCCAGGGCCAGAGCCAGCGGATATCGCAACAGCAGCACCGCGCCCCCTCCGGGCTCCAGCGTCGGCAGCGGCTTGACCAGGGCGACGGTGCGACCGCTCTTCAGATCCAGGACAGCGGGTCCGGAGCGGGTTTTCAGCGACCGGTCGATAAAGGCGCGGACCGCAGGCGTGGTCAGCTCTGCCGCCCCGCCCGAGGCAGACCAGCCGCCACGCACCTCGCGGTGCATCACCAACGCGTCCAGGGGGATCGCCGACAATCGCTCGAGGGCCTGCATCTCGTTGTCGTCAAGGCGAACGGCGAACACGACCCAGCCGATCAACTCAGGCGACAACACCGGGGCGCTGACCAACTGATAAGGCTGCTTGCCCAACATGAATACGCCGGCGAGGTCGTCGGATGTCTCGAAAGCTTTGATGAGGTCGGCACTCTCGGCGTTCGAGAACCGGGCCCCGATCACCTGTCCCTCGGCATCCACCATGAACGCCAGGTCAATCCCCATCCGGCGCCGGAGGTTTTCCAGGGCTGAGTCGATTGTAGGCGTGTCGCGTGTGGCGGCGGCGGCACGAAACCCGAAGTCGCGCGACAGCAGACCGGCACCCTCCTGAAGTCGTTCAGAACGCATCGACCAGACCCGGTCGAAGACGGTGCCGGTGGCGGCCAGCTCCATGCGCACCTGACGCTGAGCCGCGTTGGAGATCGAAATGAAAACTGCCAGCGACACGATCAGCAGCACCACCCCGAACAGGGCGGCGTAGAGCACGGTCAGCCGAGTGGAGAGCCTGTGGAACATCTCAGCGCCGTTGCCGGGGTCTCGACCAGACAACGCTCAGGCTGCACGCCGTTGCGCCCACCGAACGCGCAGGACGAAGGCCAGAAACCATGGATGTGGTCGCGCGCATCTGAACCCGGCATACCGTTTCTTCGTGAATTCGCCGTAAAGCTGGATTCCAGAAGGATTGCACCCTAATCCAAACGCTTGTTTGCTTCTGACCGAAGCGCTTGGCACAATCGGGCTTCCGGGCCCGACGCATTTCGAAAGATCCTGACCTTGACTACTTCCACGACGACCGCGCGCGCCACCGGCGCGGCCGATCCTATGGCCTCGGTCGACGCCCTGATCGCAGGCCTTGGCAGCGTCGGCTATATCGCCTCGCGCCGGATCGCCACCGCGCTTTACATGGCGGTCAATCTGCAAAAGCCGATCCTGGTGGAGGGCTCGGCCGGCGTCGGCAAGACCGAACTGGCGCTGTCCACCTCTGCCCTGCTCGGCCTGCCGCTGATCCGGATGCAGTGCTACGAGGGCCTCGACGAGTCCAAGGCACTGTACGAGTGGAAGTATGGCAAGCAGCTGCTTTACACCCAGATCCTGAAGGACCGGATGGGCGTGGCGCTGGCCGACGCGCCGGACATGGACGCTGCCATGGTGCGCCTGCACGGGATGGGCGACCTGTTCTTCTCCGAGCCGTTCCTGGAGCCCCGGCCCCTGATGAAGGCGCTGCGCGAGGACGACGGCTGCGTCCTGCTGATCGACGAGGTCGACAAGTCGGACGAGGCGTTCGAGGCATTCCTGCTGGAAGTCCTGTCTGCCTATCAGGTCTCCGTACCGGAACTTGGCGTGATCAAGGCCAAGACGCCGCCGCTGGTGTTCCTCACCTCCAACAATGTCCGAGACCTGGGCGACGCCCTGAAGCGCCGTTGCCTGCACCTGCACATCCCGCTGCCGGAGGCGGCGCTGGAAGAGCGGATCGTGGCCACCCGCGTGCCCGGCATCGAAGCCAGCCTGACCAAGGAACTGGTGGCCTTTGTGCAAACACTGCGCACACTCGACCTGCGCAAGCCGCCGTCGATTTCCGAGACGGTCGACTGGGCCCGCGCGCTGATCCTGCTGCACGCCGACAGCCTGTCGCCGGACATGGTGCGCGATACGCTGAATGTGATCCTGAAGTTCGAGCAGGACATCGTGGCGATCGAACCCCAGATCTCGGAACTGTTGCACCGGCGCTAATGCAACACACCCTCGAACAGTTTTTCCGCGCGCTCAGGGCCGCCGACGTCCGGATATCCCCGGCCGAGGCGATCGACGCAAGCCGTGCGGTACTCGTCACCGGCTATGGCGACCGGGTGCTGTTCAAAGACGCCCTTTGTGCCACCCTCGCCAAGACCGCAGACGAGGTGGACCGGTTCGATGCGGTGTTCGAGACCTTCTTCAGTCGCGACACCGTCACCCTGCCGCCCGGCGGCAAGGACTCCGAACAGGGCGAGCCGTCGGAACAGGACATGGCCCAGGCGGCAGGCTCGCCGCTGGCCCAGGCTGTGCTGCAGGGCGACGCCACTGCCGTCCAGCAATCCATGGAAGAGGCCGCTGCCCGGGCCGGCGTCGCCGAGATCCGCCTCACCACCCAGCGCTCGCGCCTGACCCGGCGGCTGCTGGAGGAGATGGGGCTGGAAGAGATCGAACGGATCATCGCAAACGCCCGCCGCATGCCTGACGGCCAGGGCGAGGGCCTGGCCAACCGCCTGGACGAAGCCCGCCGCAGCCTGTTCGAACAGGCCCAGACCTATGTGGCTCGTCAGCACGACCTTTATGCCGCCGGCTCGGCCCGGGAACTGCGTGAAGAACGCCTGCTGCGCAAACAGCTGAACGCCGATGGCGGGGTCGACCCTGTCGACTACCAGCTGATGCAGGCGATGGTGAAGAAGATGGCCAAGCGCCTGGCTGCAAAGTATTCGCGCCGCCGCCGCGCCGCCCGCAAGGGGCACCTGGATGTCCGCAAGACCCTGCGCCGCTCGATGGGCTATGGCGGGGTGCCGTTCGAGATCCTCTGGAAGGTAAAAAAGATCGACAAGCCGTCGATCGTAGCGATCTGCGATGTGTCCAAGTCGGTGGCCGCGTCGGCCCAGTTCCTGTTGACCTTCCTCTACTCCCTGAACGAGGTTGTCGAACGGATGGAGGCCTTTGCGTTCTCCGGCCGGATGATCAGTGTGAACGACATCCTGGATGACCACGGCGTCGATACAGCCATCCTGAAAGTGCTGCAGGAGATCGGCTTCCAGCAGACCGACTATGGCCGTTCGCTGCAGGACTTCGCCGAACAGCATCTGGACAAGATCGACCGCAGGACCACGGTGATCTTTCTGGGCGACGGGCGATCAAACTTCGCCGACCCGCGCCTGGACATCATGCGCCAGATCCACGACCGGGCCCGCGCTGTCATCTGGCTGAACCCCGAACCCGAAAGCTACTGGGCCCAGGGCGACAGCGTCATGCACCGCTACGCCCGGTTCTGCCACGTGGCCAAACAGTGCGGAAATCTGGAGCAGCTGGAGCGCATCATCGAAGATGTGCTCAGGAGCTACGTCCCGCACTGAGGTTCTCTGCCCGCTGGATCTTCAGGTCTGCGGATATCTGTTCCTGGCGCGCTCTGGAAATGGCGTAGGGCGCAAAGACCAGGCCGCCTACAATACAGAGGGCTGCAGGCAACGGCCCCCAGGCCAGAACCAGGTTGGCGAGTACGTCCTCGGGGATGACCGCATTGATCTGACGTCCGGCGTCGCGTGGAAAGCGCAAAAGGTCGAGGGCAAACCCACCGACCAGGGTGCCGATGCCGCCAGCGGCCTTGCCGGCAAATCCGAGACCGGAAAAGAACAGGCCCTCGCGGCGGGTGCCGAACAGATGCTCATGCTCGTCCGCTGCGTCAGCCATCATGGACGGGTAGGCGATGAAGATCAGCCCGATGCCTATCCCGACAATAAAGGTTGACGCAGCCAGCCAGGGCAGGGCCTCGGCCCCCGTAAATGTCACAACACCCGCCGCACGAAGTCCCGGCAGGAAGCTCCAGAATGCGATGACCAGGGCAAAACCCATCGCGACGGCGGTCTTTTTCTCGATCCGTCGCAGCAATAGCGATGTCAGCGGTATGCCTGCGAGGATGCCGGCGAGACTGGCATAGCTGAGGATCTGCATGGTCTCCGGCCGAAGTTTCCAGACGAACACATAGTTGTGGTTCTGAAGCGCCGCGTGGACCCCGGAGGCGCTGGCGAACAGCAACATCGATCCGAACAGAATCCGGAACGTCGGATTGCCGAACACTTCGGCAAACTCACCGAGCAGCCGCCGGGACATCGGCTCCGGTGTCGTTGTGGGCTGCGGTAACGCGGACGCATAGCGCCACATGCCCGCGCAGCAAATCAAGGCACCGGCCAGCATGATGCTGGCAATGGCCCACCCGAAAGCCGGATAGCGATCAGGGCTCTGGAGGCCGCCGGCTCCGGCGAAGAACACGGAATAAGCCAGCGCGGTGATCACCACCGTCACCAGGATGCCGGAGAGAAGACGAATGGCGACGATCCTGGATCGCTCCACATAGTCCTCGGCCATCTCACCGCCGAGGGCGAAGTAGGGAATGTTGAACATCGAAGCGAAGGCGCGCACGGCCATCTTGGTCAGGGTTAGCCAGCCAAAGAGCAGAAATGGCGACAGACCGGACGGAGGTGAGAACAACAGCCCCAGAGTCAGCATGGTCAGTGGCGCGCCGATCAACATCACGGGCAGGCGACGCCCGAAGCGCGATCGCACGCTGTCTGACCACGACCCGATCAGCGGGTCAGCTGCTGCGTCCAGGCAGAGGCTGATCGCCAGTGCCAGGCCCACCATGCTGCCGGAGAGACCCAGCACCGCCGTATAGTAGAAGAAGATGAAACCGTTGGTGGCGAGATAGCCGGACTCCACCGCCTGTCCGATGCTGTAGTAGAATTTGATCGCGGCCGGCGGCTTCAGCTCGCCTGCGGCCGGCACGTCTGATGACGGCACCTCAACTCCACCACTTCCGACTGCCAACTGGCTTCCTCCCGATCTGTGTCGTCTTTGAATGGAGGGTATGCCGTTGAGCGAGGGTGGCAATGATGACGTTGGGTTAGTCGGCCGTTGTCCAGCGTCGAGTGCCCGCTGGATCCATGATTTCGTCGATCCACCGCCAGCCCAAGGCCTCAAAGTTTGCTTGCTATTTGGCAGCGCTCACACTAATTACATTATGCCGATCTATCGACGGCATTTTGGAGGTTTTACCATGGCTCGAGCCGTTCAAGCCGCTTCCAATGTCCCATCGCTTCCGCGACCTATTGACCCGCAGGACAGGCTAGCCGCCGAACGCGCGATTCTGGGAATGCTACTTTACGACAATAGCGTTCTGGCGACGTTGGGCGATCTTGTTGACGATCAAGATTTTCTGGACCCCGGACACTCGACGTTGTTCTCAGCGATCCGCTCGGCGATCGTGGGAGGAAACCTCGCCGATCCCCTAACGATCTGGCAAGTTACGCGGAATGACCGGGACCTCAGCGACCGAGGCGGCGTTCGGTACTTGGCTGATCTCGTTGACAAGGCACCGCCGCGATCTGCGGCCTGGGTCCACTTACTGTTATTGCGGAGCGCTGCGCATCCAGAGACTGCGCGCGGTGGTTCATCTCGTGAAGCGGCCGATGCGTTGCACATCGAACATCTGTTGGGTGGCGAAGTCGTTGTAGGCAAACTCAGGTCCGCTATGGACGTGGTAGCCCTGATCCGGCGTGGCATTCCTACTCGTGCCGTTCGTCATTTCGCGGCTCGACACCTGCCCGATTTCGGCGCCATCGACCGTAGTGTCTTGCCGCGGAGGACGTTCAAGCGACGGTCCGATGCGGGTGAGCCCCTCGACCATGTTGAATCGGACCGCCTTATGCGGTTGGTTGGCTTGGTGGCGGCAGCAGAGAGTACTTTTGGCAGTCCGGAAAAGGCTCGCACCTGGCTGTCTCGCCCAACCAAGGCGCTGGACGGACAAACCCCCATCTCGCTTTCGGATACGGATCACGGTGCGCAAGTCGTTGAGAATCTGCTCGGCAGGATCGCCCACGGCATCGCGGCTTGATCACCTACCGCATCGCCAAAGCCGCGTTCTGCGATCTGAATGGCGAGGGCGCGCGGCTGTACGGCGGACGTTGGAATTCACCCGGGCGCCCGATGATCTACACGGCATCCGCTCCGAGCCTGGCGCTCCTCGAACTGCTAGTCCATCTGGATCTGGATCTGGCTCTGTTACCCGATGACTACCGCCTCCTTGCGATAAACGTGCCCGACGCCCCAGAGATCGAAACCAATTCTGTGACTTCCGCAGACGTGCTGGCGTGTACGATCATCGGCGATGAATTCCTGCGTCGCGGCAAAGCCTTGGCGCTCAGCGTCCCGAGCGCAATCGTTCCGCAAGAGCGAAATTTGCTGATCAACCCGCATCACCCGCAGGCCGCTGCGGTTAGAGTTGTGTCGAACGAGGCGTTTCCTATCGACCCCCGACTTCTCTCCCGGTAGTCGTCCTACCAGCTATCGATCCACCTGAGTTTCTTGCCCGTCCTCACCGGCACCGGCGGCAGGCTCTTCAAGCCGCTCAGGATCCAGCGCCGGGTGTCCGCCGGGTCGATGACGTCGTCCAGTTGCACGCCGCTGCCCTGGCTCAGTGCCTTGCCGCGCGCGTAGGCCTGGGCGACCATTTCGTCGAACTTCGCCTTGCGCTCGGCGGGGTCGGCGATGGCGGCCAGCTCATTGCGATAGCCCAGCTTGACCGAGCCCTCCAGCCCCATGCCGCCGAACTCGCCAGTGGGCCAGGAGACACAGAACATCGAGCCCTGATAGCTGCCGCCAGTCATGGCGATGGCGCCCAGGCCGTAGCTCTTCCTCAGGATCACCGAGAAGATCGGGATCGTCAGGTTCGCGCCGATCACAAACAGCCGGGAACAGTGCCGGATCAGGCCTGTCTTCTCCGCTTCCGGTCCCACCATATTGCCCGGCGTGTCGGACAGCGAGACGACCGGGATATCGAAGGCCTCGCAAAGCTGCAGGAACCGGGCAGCCTTGTCCGACGCATCACTGTCGATGGCGCCGCCCAGATGCATCGGATTGTTGGCGAAGACGCCGACCGGGCGGCCTTCAATGCGCATGAAGGCGGTGACCATGGCAAGGCCGAATTTGGGCCGCAGTTCCAGCACGCTATCCTTGTCGGCGATCAGCTCGATGACCTTGCGGATGTCATAGACCCGCAGGCGGTTTTCCGGGATCGCCCGGCGCAGCAGGCGCTGGTCCGCGCTGGACCAGTCGGCCAGCCGCCCCTGGAAATAGCCGAGGTACTTTTTGGCGACGAAGACCGCTTCTTCCTCGTCCTCGACCAGCACGTCGATGGTGCCGTTTTCCTGCATCACCT
The DNA here is from genome assembly GCA_031415215.1 of Alphaproteobacteria bacterium. Lineage (GTDB taxonomy): Bacteria > Pseudomonadota > Alphaproteobacteria > Caulobacterales > Caulobacteraceae > Phenylobacterium. The sequence goes on from JANORH010000187.1 coordinate 15,972, forward strand.
TGATCGGGCCGATCTCTTCGGGACGGAAGATGCCCAGTCCACCGCCCTCCACCATGGCCGGTCCGCCCATGCCCAGCGTCGAGTCCTTGGTGGCGATGATCACGTCGCAGCAGCCGAGGATCGCGGCATTGCCTGCAAAGCAGCGGCCGGAATTCACCCCAACCAGCGGCACTGCCCCCGACAGCCGTCCCCAGAACTCGAACCCCCGGGTAAAGCCGCCGCCCTCGGTATCGCCCGGCCGTCCGCCGCCGCCCTCGGTGAAGAACACCACCGGCAGCTTCCACCGCTCGGCCAGCTCGGCCATACGGTCCAGTTTCCAGTGGTTGTTGCCGCCCTGGGTGCCGGCCAGCACGGTGTAGTCGTAGCTCATGACCGCACAACGTGCCTTGTCCTCGCCGAACAGGTCGCCGTTCACCTGGGCCAGACCCATCAGCATGCCGTCGGCGGGCGTGGTGTCGATCAGTTCCTCGAGCGTGTTGCGACGACGCCGTGCCGCCACCACCAGTGGGCCGTATTCCACGAAGCTGCCCGGATCGACCAGGTCGGCGACGTTCTCACGCGCCGTGCGTTGTCTGGTCTTGCGGCGACGCGCCACCGCCTCAGGCCGGGCCTCGTCGAGCGTGCGGCGATGACGGTCCAGCACCTCGGCCAGATCGGGACGGATGAAATCAAGATCGATATCTTCAGCGACTACCGCGCTGGCACCGGCGATTTCAGCTTCCTCGATGTAGGCCAGAGGGTGATCTTCGAAGACCGTGTCACCTGCCTCTACGGTGATCTGCCGGATCACGCCCGAGACGTCGGCGGCGATCACGTGCTCCATCTTCATGGCTTCCATGATCATTAGCGCCTGGCCGACACGAACGGCCTGGCCGACCGCTAC
>JANORH010000188.1:0-6559 GCA_031415215.1 Alphaproteobacteria bacterium
GGATCTTGTCGGCCTCTTCACTGCGCGCGGTGAGCATGATGATCGGCGTGCGGCGGGTCTCGACGTTGGCGCGGATCTGTCGACAGACCTCAACCCCCGATACCTTGGGCAACATCCAGTCCAGAATAACCAGATCCGGCGGTTCCTCGGTGATGCGCAGCAGCGCCTCTTCTCCGTCAGCCGCACGCTCGACGCGGAAGCCTTCCTTCAAAAGATTATAGTCGAGCAAGGTCGCCAGCGCGTCCTCGTCCTCCACGACCAGAATATAGGGCGTTACGATGATGCAGCCTCCGATTGGGGCGCTGGAAAACTGATCTTGGGCCGCTCGCCGACCAGTTCTTCGCCGGTCATCTGGAAGTGCAGAATTTCAGCAATGTTGGTCGCATGATCGCCGATCCGCTCAAGGTTTTTGGCAACAAACAACAGGTGAGCGCCGGCAGCGACCGAGTCAGGATAGGTCGACATCATCGACAGAAGTTCGCGAAACAGGCTTTCATAGTGCTCGTCCACCTCGCCGTCGCGACGCCAGACGTCGAGGGCCGGCTCTACATCGCCGGCGGAATAAGCATCCAGCACCTCACGCAGCCGCGAGGAGACCAGCCGCCCGAGACGCTCGATAGCTCCCGTCAGCGGCAGCAAGGGCTCGCCCGCCGACAGGACCAGGCTGCGTTTGGCGATATTGCGCGCCAGGTCGCCGCAGCGCTCCAGGTTCATGGCCAGTTTCAGGGTCGAGATGGCGCGGCGCAGGTCGGCCTCGCCCGGATGATGTCGACCAATCAACGCCAGGGCGCGCCGCTCGACCTCACTCTGCATGGTGTCCAGGCGCAGGTCACGGATGATCAAGGCCTGGGCCAGGGGCACGTCACGACGGACCACGGCATCCACCGCATCCACCACCTGAGCTTCGGCGAGGCCGCCCATGCGGATCACTTCAGCCGTCAACTGTCTCAGTTCGGCAGCGAGCGAACGGGTCATGGCGAGATCTCCATTCCCTTACAGTAATGCGATCTTGCAACAGTTTTGCGACAGCTACGCTGGAGTCACGACCCGCGGCAGATAAACACTGAATGTCGTGCCCTCGCCTTCAGCACTCTCTACGGTGAGGCCGCCGCGGTGGCGATTGATGATGTGCTTGACGATGGCAAGACCCAAACCTGTACCCCCGCTGCGCTGGCCCTCCACCCGATAGAAGCGCTCGGAAAGCCTGGGCAGATGCTGGCGCGCGATACCCTGACCAAAGTCCGACACGCGCAACACCACATAGCTCTGGCCGTCGCCGGTGTCGGGAGACAGAAGTGACAGGCTGACCCCGGATCGGCTGGGCGCACGGGCCGCGTCCAGGTTGGTCGCGAGCTCCAGATCTACGCGCACGTCACCGCCCCGCGGCGTGTATTTGACGGCATTGTCCACCAGGTTTTGAATGACCTGAACCAACTGGTCCCGGTCACCGGTCACCGATCCGGCGCTGGCGTCGACCTTGACCGAGATTTTTACTCCCCGCTCGGCCGTCAACGGTCGGATTGCGTCGCTGACGTCCTGGATCGTACGCGCCAGATCCACCTTGCCGGAGGGCGCTATATGTTCGTTCAGTTCAATCCGGCTCAGGGACAACAGGTCATCCACCAGCCGCGCCATCCGGTTCGCCTGCTGGGCCATGATGCCTAGAAACTTGTCCCGGGCCTCAGGATCGTCTTTCGCGTGGGTCCGCAACGTCTCGACGAAGCCTGCCAGCGACGCTAACGGCGTGCGCAGTTCGTGGCTGGCATTGGCCAGAAAGTCGGCGCGCATGCGCTCGGTGCGACGTGCGTCGGTCTCATCGCGAAGCACCACGACCAGTTCGTTAAGCTGCCCCGATTTTGTATCGAGAGGTCGCGCAAAGGCCCTCCAGAAACGCGGCTGCACGCCAATCGTCTCAAATGCGACTTCCGTCGATGTCGAGGTCGCCAGGGCCAATTCGATCGCTTCAAGCACCTCGGGCCGCCTCAGTGCCGCGCCGAGCGGGGCCCCCGTGAGTTCGAGCCGGAAGACGTCACGGGCCGCCTGGTTGGCATAGGCGATTTCCGGCGTGTCGCCCTCCCCGCCCCGAACCAGCAATACGGGTTCCGGCAACAGTTCCAGGATCAGTTGGGCGGCCGGCCCAGCGCCGGCTCTGGGAGGGGTGTCAGGCACCTAGACGCCCGGAACGCCGAGTCGCGCGGCGGTGCTACGCAATGCCTGCTGATCTTGCGCCGAGCCGGAAAACGCCTGACGCGCGGTGAGGTAGTCCACCGCCGCCTGATCCGAATCGCCCAGCACCATCCGCGCGCGGATCAATTGCTCCCAGCCCGCCCGGTCCCGGGGGTTCTGCTTCAACTTCGCGGCGAGGCCGTTGACCATCCCCTGAACCATCGCGTCACGGTCACCAGGGGTCATGTTCTGGGCTGCCGCCATCTGGTCCCGAGTGGGTCCAGGTCGGGCTGGGTCAGTGCTGGCCTGGCCACCGGTGACCGACGGGAGACGGCCTGAGATGTCCACTTTTCGGTCCGCTGCAACCTTTTCGACAAAGGTGCGCACCTCGGACGCCCAGGGGGCGTCGGCAGGCGCTGATGTCAGCAGGGCGATCCAGTCATTCATGGCACCTTCTGAGTCACCGCGTTGATCCTTGGCGACGCCAAGATAGTATCGCGCCCTTGGATCGCCGGGCTCTGCGGCCACCGCGCGTCGGAACAGGGCCTCGGCGGCGGGCGTGACCTGACCGTCGGCGGCCAGGACTGTCGATTCACCCTGGGCGGAGATATACTCGTTGTTGGTAGGATCAAGCTCCACGGCCTTGCCGTAGGCGACCGCCGCGTCGGCGTTGCGACCGGTCTGCAGATAGGACCACCCTAGCATCCTCCAGCCCTCGGCATTGTCGGGGCGTTGCTTCATCTGGGTCTCAAGCTGTGAGATCATCAACTCGGTGTCACCTTGGGGATGGCCCTCGGTGGGCGCGGCAGGCACCGCAGCGCCAGGTGCGGCCTTCAGGTCAGGCTTGCCGATGGCCAGATAGAGGCCAGTGCCGGCAAGGGTGACGACAGCCACGATGGTCATCGCCACAATCAAAAGGGTTCGTTCCGCGAGCGGCCGGGCCGGTGCCTCGATCATGCGACCCTCCGCCAGGACGCGCCGCTTGAGGTCGACCCTCAACGCCTCGGCCTCTGGTCCAGCGATGGCACCCGCTTTAGCCTGCGCCTCCAGTTCATCAAGCTGACCTTTAAGGACACCCACAACGTCCGTTCGGTCGGCCTTTTGCGCATCACGCTTGCGGATCAGGGGGATCGCCAGTCCGACGGCAGCCAGGACTGTCATCAATGTGAGGATCATCCAGAGCATTCAGTCCGCCTTGTCCGCATTGAGTAGTCTTGAAACCTCCGCCTCGTCGTCCGCGCTGAGGGCAGTCCCCGTCGTCGGCTTGCGACCTCGAATGTAGACAGCAGCACCAAGTCCGCCGGCCAGCAACACCGCCAATGGGCCAAACCAGAGCGCAAGTGTATCGAGGCGCATGGGCGGCTCAAGCTGCACGAAACTGCCATAACGGGCCACCAGAAAACCCACGGCCTGTTCGTCAGTGTCGCCGACCGAGATACGTTCACGCAAGATGATGCGGAGATCGCGCGCCAGCGTCGCATCGGAGTCGTCGATCGACTGGTTCTGGCAGACGACGCACCGCAAATCCTGCGAGAGCTTGTGGGCCCTGGCCTCCAACGCCGGATCGGCCAGTTGCTCGTCAGGATTGACCGCAGCGACCGGCGTACCAATCGCGATCATGGCCAGCGCAATCAACAGAAAGCGCTTCATGACTCGGCCCTCAGTTTCGCCATCAAAGGCTGCAACGTCGTTTCCCAGACCTCCCGTGTAACCGCGCCTACATGCCGGTATCGTACGCGACCCTGCTTATCGATCACGAAGGTTTCGGGAACGGCAGATACGCCCATGTCGATGCCCGTCCGGCCGCTTTCATCGCTGCCAACCCGCACATAGGGGTCGCCACGGTCAGCGATCCATTTGTACCCCAGTTCCGGCTTATCCTTCCAGTCGATGCCATGCAGTATGACGCCCTGCTCGCGCAACTGCATGAGGAGCGGGTGTTCGATCCGACAGGCCGCACACCACGAAGCGTAATAGTTGATCAGCATCGGCTCGCCGCCGAGATCGGTCGTCAAAAATCCACGATCAGCAGGCCGGATCGGTGGGAGACTGAACGTCGGCACGGCTTTGCCAATCATCATCGATGGCAGAAGCGACGGGTCTCGCCTGAGCCCAAAAAAGAACCCGACCAGAACCAGCACAAGCACCGCGACGGGTGCCAGAAACAACAGCCGTCTCATTCAGCGGCCGCCGTCTGGATCGCGGGCGGAACGTCGCGAACTGCTGCGCCCAGACGCAAGCGTCGGTCACTCAGCGAGACTGCGCCGCCCAGCGCCATGATGAACCCGCCGATCCAGATCCAGATGATCAGTGGGTGGTTCCAGAGCCTGACGATCACCCCGCCCGGCGACTCGTCGCCGACAGAAACATAGAGATTGCCGAGCGGCGACACGCGAATTCCGGCCTCGGTGGTCTGGCTCTGGGCTGAGGTGTAAAACCGTTTCTCACTAGAGAGCTGATAGGGTTTGCCCTGCCCCGTTACGTTGAACCGGGCCTGCCTGGCTTCGTAGTTGGGGCCGTTCACGGTCTCGAACGCGGTGAGCGTCAGCGTTCGGCCGGCGAACGCCACGGTGTCTCCCAGCCGCATGCTCAGGACCTTGTCGCTGTCCCACGCGGTTACGCCGGTGATGCCCAGGACCAGCAGGCCGAGGCCCGCGTGAGCCAAAGTGAGACCGAAGATCGCCCGCGGGGTCGTCCGCATCGATCGTCCGAGATAGGCGCGTCCAGCCCACCAGCGACGCGCCAGGACCAGTCCCGATCCCACCACCAACCACGCCGCAAGCCCAAGACCTGCCGCCGTCAGAACATTTTTCCAGCCAACAAAGAGCAGCCCAAGGATCAGAACCGTCACTGCAATAAGGGCTGGAACCCAGAGACGCTTGCCCAATGCGCGCAGATCATCTCGCTTCCAGTTCAACACCGGGCCCAGGACCACCAGCACCATCAAAGGGATCGACAGAGGGACGAACGTCTTGGCGTAGTACGGCGGGCCGACCGAGATCTTGTCGTTGTTCACCATCTCGATGAACACCGGGCTGAACGTGCCCAGAAACACTGTCGCGCAGAGTGCAGTCAGGAACAGATTATTGAGCGTAATCCCGCCTTCACGCGACAGCGGTTGGAATAGTGCGCCCGACCGGATCGCCGGTGCGCGCCACGCATAGAGGCACAACGACAATCCGGTGGTCAGCGCGATGATCCCCAGAACATAGACCCCGCGCTCCGGATCGACCGCAAAGGCGTGGACGCTGGTCAGAATTCCGGAGCGCACCAGGAAAGTGCCGACCAGGCTTAAGGAAAACGTCAGGATGCAGAGCAGGATCGTCCAACTAACCAGCGCTCCGCGCCGCTCCAGCACCAATGACGAATGCAACAACGCTGTCCCCAACAGCCACGGCATCAGGGACGCGTTCTCGACCGGGTCCCAGAACCACCAGCCACCCCAGCCCAACTCGTAGTAAGCCCACGCGCTGCCCAGCGTGATCCCCAGTGTCAGCGGTATCCATGCCGCCAGCACCCAGGGCCTGACCCAGCGCGCCCAGGCCGCATCAACGCGGCCTTCGATGAGGGCGGCGACTGCAAAGCAAAACGCGACCGAAAATCCTACGTAGCCTGCATACAAGATCGGCGGGTGAAGCACGAGGCCAGGGTCCTGCAGCAACGGATTGAGCTCTCGTCCCTCAAGCGGTGCCGGATCGAGGCGCAGAAATGGGTTCGATGTGAACAGCAGGAACCCGTGGAAACTGGCCGCAATCAGTCCCTGGATACCGAGAACACGCGCCTGAAGCGTTTCACGTAACGTGCCGCCGAACGCCGCCAGCACCCCGCCGCAAAGCGCCAGGATCAACACCCAGAGCAACATCGAGCCTTCGTGGTTCCCCCAGGTCGCGGCAAACCGGTAGGGGGTCGGCTGGGCCGTGTTGCTGTGTTGGGCGACCAGCGACACCGAAAAATCGCTGGTGAGAAACGCGTACGCGAGGCATCCAAAGGCCAAGGTGACAAACGCCGCCTGAAGGATTGCCGCCTGTCTCCCGACGGCCATCAGGACGCCGTCACCCCTGTGCGCACCCCATAACGGTGCTACGGACTGGACTAGCGCCAGAAGTAGAGCGAGAATCAGTGCGAACTGACCGACTTCCGCCGACATGGACTTTATGCTCCTCTGATCACTGCAGTGCGTGGTAGCGGGTTCGTTGAAGATCGGGAATGGTGCAAGTGTCAAACTGGGGTGAGTAGCGGACGAAACGACCAAAGGTCGTGACGTCAGGGGCGTAGGGAATGGCGGAAATCTTCAAGATCGCGATCATTGGATCCGGTCCAGCCGGGCTGAGTGCTGCTGCGCACGCGGCGAAGAAGGGTCTGTCCCATATCCTGCTCGAAAAGACCGACCACC
>JANORH010000189.1:0-3486 GCA_031415215.1 Alphaproteobacteria bacterium
CATCCGGCCTGCCCGGTCGTACCACCCGGCGCTGTCGCCTTGCAGCCTTGAGAGACCGAAGGACGCCTGGAGCTCTTGCTCCCGGCGTCCTTTTCCTTATGGAGCGGTATCGCGTAGAGCGTTGCTGCGCCCAAGCTTCCGGCGCAAGACGCTGTTCCAAGAGTGAGACCATGGCGAGCCTGAACGAGATCCGGACGCACTTCCTGGACTACTTCCAGCGCAACGATCACGCCGTTGTGGCCTCCGCGCCGCTGGTGCCGCAGAACGATCCGACGCTGCTGTTCGTCAATGCCGGCATGGTGCCGTTCAAAAACTATTTCACCGGTGCGGAGACGCCGCCCTGGCCGCGCGCTGCCTCGTCACAGAAATCGGTGCGCGCCGGTGGCAAGCATAACGACCTCGACAACGTCGGCTATACCGCGCGCCACCACACCTTTTTCGAAATGCTCGGCAATTTCTCGTTCGGCGACTATTTCAAGGAACAGGCCATCAAGCTGGCTTGGGACCTGCTGACCAAGGAGTTCAAGCTCGCGCCGGAAAAGCTGACGGTGACGATCTACCACACCGACGATGAGGCTCACGCCCTGTGGCGCAAGATCGCAGGCATCCCCGATGAGCGGATCATCCGCATCGCCACCGCCGACAACTTCTGGTCCATGGGCGACACCGGGCCCTGCGGCCCCTGTTCCGAGATCTTCTATGACCACGGCGCGCACATCGCGGGTGGCCCGCCCGGCAGCCCGGACGAGGACGGCGACCGGTTCGTGGAGATCTGGAACCTGGTCTTCATGCAGTTCGAGCAGTTCGCTGACGGTCGGCGTGAGCCGCTGCCCCGGCCCTCCATCGACACCGGCATGGGCCTGGAACGGGTCGCCGCTGTTCTGCAGGGCGTTCACGACAACTACGACGTGGACCTGTTCCGCGAGATCATTGCCGCGTCGAGAGGGCTGGTCGGTGGTGCGGGCGGGTCTTCCAACGGCCCGTCGCACCGGGTGATCGCCGACCACCTGCGGTCATCAAGCTTTCTGATCGCCGATGGAGTGACACCGTCGAACGAGGGCCGTGGCTATGTCCTGCGCAGGATCATGCGGCGCGGCATGCGCCACGCCCACCTGCTGGGCGCGACCGATCCGCTGATGCACCGCCTGGCGCCGACCCTGATTGCCCAGATGGGCGAGGCCTATCCAGAACTGAAGCGCGCCGAACCGGCGATCATCGAGACCCTGCGCCAGGAGGAGGAGCGGTTCCGCCGCACGCTGGGACGCGGCATGAGTCTGCTGGACGAGGCGACCGCCGGTCTCAATGAAGGCGACGTCCTGTCGGGCGAGACCGCGTTCAAGCTCTATGACACCTATGGTTTTCCGCTGGACCTGACCCAGGACGCGGTGCGGGCCAAGGGGCTGACCGTCAATTTGACCGAGTTTGACGCGGCCATGGCCAGGCAGCGTGACATGGCGCGTGAAGCCTGGACGGGGTCCGGCCAGGCCGCCGCCGCAGGCGAATGGTTTGCGATCCGCGAGCGGTTGGGGCCAACGGAATTTACCGGTTACGACGAGACCGAGAGCACAGCCGAAATTCTGGTGATCATGGAAGAGGGCCGTGAAATCGACGGCGCGCTTCAGGGCGCGACCGTTCAGACGCTGTTCGACCGGACGCCCTTCTACGCCGAGAGCGGTGGGCAGGCGGGCGACACGGGCGAGGTCACCTGGGATGGTGGCCGGGCGCGAGTGAGCGACGTCCAGAAGCTGGCCGGCGATCTGCATGTGCATGACCTGGAAATCCTCGACGGTGTCCTGAAGCCTGGCCAGAAGGTTCGCTTGAGGGTCGACGCTGAGCGGCGCACGGCGACGCGGGCCAACCACTCGGCCGCCCACCTGTTGCACGCTGCGTTGCGCAATGTACTGGGACCGCACGTCACCCAGAAGGGCCAGATGGTCGATGGCGAGCGGATGCGCTTTGACTTCAGCCACGGCCAGCCGGTGTCGCCGGACGAGATCGACCGGATCGAGACCGAGGTGAACGCTGTTGTGCGCCAGAACCGCGCGACGGAGACCCAGCTGATGGCCCCGCAGGAGGCGATGGCCGCCGGTGCCATGGCGTTGTTTGGCGAGAAGTACGGCGACAGTGTCCGTGTCCTGACCCTGGGCGATGCCCTGGCCGGAGACGGCGCGTATTCGGTAGAACTTTGCGGCGGTACCCATGTGGCGCGTACCGGCGACATCGCGTTGATTAAAATCGTTCAGGAGCAGGGCATCGCCGCCGGGGTCCGCCGGATCGAGGCGCTGACGGGTGAGTCTGCGCGGCGCTGGTTGCTGGATCAGGCCGCCGTGGCACGGGGGATCGCTGACCAGTTCAAGATCCCGGTGTCGGAGGTGGGTGCCCGGGTCGAGGCGCTGGAGGCCCAGCGCCGCAAGCTTGAGAAGGAACTCGGGGACGCCAAGCGCCAGCTGGCCATGGGCGGCGGCGGCGCGCCCGCAGCGCCAGAGGACGTCGGCGGTGTGATGCTGTTGGCTCGGATCATGGACGGCGTGGGCGGCAAGGACCTGCGACCGATCGCCGAGGAATTCCGCAAACAGGTTCCGGATGGCGTCATTGCCTTGGTCGGCGTCGCCGACGGCAAGGCCGCCATGACCGTGGCCGTGAACGGTGCGGCACAGACACGATTCAATGCCGCCGATCTGGCCAAGGTGGGTGTGTTGGCCATGGGCGGGCAGGGTGCCGGCGGCCGCCCCGACTTCGCCCAGGGCGGTGCTCCGGATGCCTCGAAGGCCGAAGCGGGCCTCGAAGCTGTCAAGGCGGCCCTGGCGGGCTAACTCGTCAGGAACACGCAGTACTTGTTGCCAACGGGATCGCGGAAATAGGCGGCGTAGAAACCGCTGGTCGCCTCAGAAGGACGAAATCCGGGTCCGCCTTCGTCAGAACCGCCGTTGGCCAGCGCCGCAGCGTGGGCGGCCTTGACCTGATCCTGCGTGTCCGCCGTCAGCGCCACCATAATGCCGTTGCCGGCGCGTGGGGCCTCGCCGTTATAGGGTTTGCAGATGCCGATGCTCATCTCACCGCCCTCGGGCCCGTAGAACATCCAGCCCGGAAACGGGTTGCTGCGCTGGTAGCCCAGCGCGCCAAATGTCGCGTCGAAGAAGGGTGTGGCGGCCTCCACGTCGTCGGTGCCGATCGTCACGTATCCAATGGTCATTCGGGTTCTCCTCTTGCGCCAAAGCTAACGCGGCGAAGAAAACAAAACAAGAACGAATCTGGAGGCTACGCCGCCAGTTCCTTTGCCAGGTTCGCCGCGACCTTGTCGAGGAAGCCTTCGGTGGTCAGCCAACCTTGAGTGTCACCGACCAGCAGGGCCAGGTCCTTGGTCATTGAGCCGCTCTCGACCGTCGAGACGCAGACCTTTTCCAGAATGTCGGCGAACCGGTCCAGTTCCGGGTTTCCGTCCAGCATCGCGCGGTGCTTCAGCCCCTGGGTCCAGGCAAAGATCGA
>JANORH010000190.1:0-6919 GCA_031415215.1 Alphaproteobacteria bacterium
TGCCCTCGGCATAGGTGTGGATGCGCACGACGCGGGCGGTCTTGGCCGGGTCGACCCAGAACTGGGTGTCAGGCATCTTCAGCGGCGTGAAGATGTGCTTCTGCATATAGTCGGCGAGATCCATTCCAGACATTTTTTCAACAAGATATCCCTGGATGTTCACAACCGGACCATAGGCCCAGTCTGTGCCCGGCTGGCTGGCCAGCGGCAGGGTAGCCAGCTTGTCGATCATGCCTTGAAGGTCGCTCGCACCCAGACCCGCGTCACTGTAGACAGCGCTGGTTCCGAAACCGGCGGTGTGGCTCATCAACTGGGCCATGGTCATCGGCGTGGCCTGTTCGACCAGCCTGCCGTCGGCAGCCTTGACCTTCAGCCCCGCGAACTGGGGGATATGTCCGGCGACCGGATCATCCAGCTTCCATTTGCCCTGTTCATAGAGCTGCATCATCGCTACGCCGCAGATCGGTTTGGTCATGGAGGCGATGCGGAAGATGCTGTCGGTGGCCATCGGCGCGGGGCCAGAGATGTCCTGCTTCCCATAGGCATCCAGGTTCACAACCTTGCCTTTTCGAGCAAGTAGCGTGACGACGCCGGCCAGCTTCTGCTGGTCGACCAGGGCGTGCATTTCGGCGTTCAGCGCGGCGACACCGGCGGCGCTGAAACCTGCGGACGCGGCAGGTTGCACGGCGATCTTCGCCCAGGCGGGAAGGGCGGCCAGGGCGGCGGCGCCAGCGCCAGCGAACATCAGGTTGCGGCGGTCGAAGGTGGTCATGGTCAGCCCTCCCGGGTCACGGTCCGTTGACGGACTCTGTCAGGGCAAGTTGACGGACTCTGTCAGGGCAAGCGGCCCTGATTTTCCGATCTTGGACTGTCCATTTTGCGCTGATGTTTCTGGCGCAAACATCAGGTGATTCGGGCTAAGTCGAAGATATCGAGGGAGTGAATCGCGTGGCGGGAACGATGACGATGGCGGAGCCGCTAAAGAAGCGGCCGCTGTGGACGCAGCTCTATCTGCAGGTGATCGTCGCCATCACACTGGGCGCGCTGATCGGGTACGTCTGGCCTGAGACGGGCGAGGCGCTGAAGCCGCTGGGCGATGCCTTCATCAAGCTGGTGAAGATGATAATTGCCCCGGTGATCTTCCTGACCGTGGTCACCGGCATCGCTGGGATGCGCGACCTGAGCAAGGTGGGTGGGGTGACGCTGAAGGCGTTTATCTATTTCATCGTGGTGTCCAGCTTCGCCCTCGTGGTGGGTCTGACGGTGGCCAATGTGGTTCAGCCGGGCGCGGGGATGAACATCGACCCGGCCAGCCTCGATGCCGCAGCGGTGAAAGGCTACGCGGCCAAGTCCCACGACATGACCGTGACGGGCTTCCTGATGGACGTGATCCCGACGTCGGTCGTGGGCGCGTTTGTGGATGGCAATATCTTGCAGGTGTTATTCTTCGCGATCCCGTTCGGGATTGCGCTAACCATGATCGGCGACCGGGCGGCACCGGTTTTGAACGTGCTGAATGCCACGGCGGAGGCTTTTTTCCGGCTGGTGGCGATCTTCATGCGCGCGGCGCCCATCGGGGCGTTCGGGGCGTTTGCGTTCACGGTGGGCAAGTACGGTATCGCCTCGATCATCAGCCTGGCGGCGCTGGTGGGCACGTTCTACGCCACCTCGATTCTGTTCGTGTTGTTGGTGTTGGGAGCCATTGCCGCGCTGAACGGGTTTTCGATCCTGAAGCTGATCCGGTACCTCAAGGAGGAACTGCTTCTGGTGCTTGGAACCAGCTCGTCAGAGTCAGCCCTGCCGTCGTTGATGGAAAAGATGGAGCGGGCCGGGGCCGAGAAGTCGGTGGTCGGGCTGGTGGTGCCCACCGGCTACAGCTTCAACCTCGACGGCACCAATATCTACATGACGCTGGCGGCCATGTTCATCGCCCAGGCCTTGGGTATCCAGCTGTCGCTGGAAGAGCAATTGCTGTTGCTGGGCGTTGCGATGCTGAGCTCAAAGGGGTCCGCGGGTGTGACCGGGGCCGGGTTCATCACTCTGGCGGCGACGTTGCAGGTGGTGCCCAGCGTGCCGCTGGCCGGAATGGCTCTTATACTCGGCGTCGACCGGTTCATGAGTGAGTGCCGGGCGCTGACCAACTTCATGGGCAATGCAGTGGCGACCCTGGTGGTGGCGCGCTGGGAAGGTCAGCTGGACCGCAGCAAGCTGGAGGCTGCGCTGAATGGCGAGTCCGGACCGCTGGCTGCGGCCCCGGTGGAGACTGACGCGGACTGATCAGCCCGCCCGGCTGAGAGTCATCGGCGAAGCCAGGAGGCAACGCTTTATTGTGTCCATCAGACCGGCGACCAGAATCGGTTTGGAAACGAAATCGTTGAAGCCCAGAGCCAGGTATTCCGCCGGACGGCGCGAATAGACGTCAGCTGTCAGGGCGACGACCGGAATGTCGCACTGGCGACCGCCCGAAGCCCGCAGGAACCGCACCACATCAATCCCGGTCATGACCGGCATGTGGATGTCGATCAGCATGATGTCGAAGGGCTCGGTGGCGAGGCGCTCCAGGGCTTCCTCGCCTGAGTGCGCCATCACGCCCTGATGCCCGAAAGCGCCCAGGATTTCCTGCACCACACGCAGGTTCATGGGATCGTCGTCGACATGCAGAACCTTGAGTGGCCTGCCGTCAGCATCCGGACGTTCTGTCACGGTATGGCTCCGGTCCGGTACGCGGGAAGTGCGCCCGACTGGCCGACCTCATAGCCGACGGCAATTTAAAACTTGGCTGACAGACATGCTGAATCCGGGTTAATCGGCCATGCCTTACCGTGATTGAAGGTTAGCCCTATCAACCAGACATCCGAAATGCTGGGTATCGCTCCATGATCAAGCTTACCTTCTGCCTGGTTCGTTTGCCGCATCTGAGCCGAGAGGCGTTCCAGAGCTACTGGTTCGACACCCACGGTCCGCTGGTCGCCAGTGTCGCCGGGACGCTGAAGATCCGGCGCTACGTGCAACTCCACAGCCTGTCGGAAGCGGTAAACGCTGGCGTGGGTGCCAGCCGCCAGGCACCGCCAGAGTTCGACGGCGTCGCCCAGCTCTGGTTCGACAGTCTGGAGGCCCTGGCCGAAAACGGCCGCCGCCCGGAAGCCCAGGCGGCGGCCGCGTTGCTGCTTGAGGACGAACGGCGGTTCATCGATCTGCCGAAGTCACCGCTGTGGTGGGGGCAGGAGCGGGTGGTGGTCGGCGAGGCTCAGCAGGCGTAGCGGCGCTCGACGGTCACACGCTGGCCGGAGTAGCGGTCGTAGACACGCTCGCGGGTGGTGCAGACGGCAGGTGCGCGGCGGTAGTTGTCGTCGTAGCCATAGCTTTGATCATAGTAGCCGCCACCGCCATAGCTGTCGTCGCGCGGGTCGTATGCGTAGCCGCTGTTGTAGGGGTAGTTACGGCTGGAATAGCCAGAGCTGTAGTTGCTGCTGTAGCCACTGCGGCCATTGCTCTTGCTGGAGAGCGCGGCACCAAGGGCCAGGCCAGCGATCCCGGCGGCAACCGCTACGGCAGCTTTGTCCGAACCGCCACGGTGGCTGCGATAGCTGTTGTGGCGATAGCGGTCCGCCGACGCGGGCGTTGCAGCGGCGAGTACACCCCCGACCATGGTCATGGCGGCGAGGGCGGTGGTCAGGGACTTGCGCATGGGAACCTCCTGGGTCTGGCAAGCAGTTAACGGCTGCGCGCCTGAACCGTGGCTGAACGTCACCTTCACCTGCGGGCAGCCGCTGTCTTCGCCCGGATCGGTTTGAACTCGGAGCTCGCGTTCCAATCTGGCCAGCGGGTGGAATTGGCCAGGTCCAGGCCCGCCTCGTAGGCCAGGGCCACGTCGTCGGCGGCACCCTGGTAGTTCTGGGTCGGTTCCCAGCGGTCGCAGGTCTGGTGGTAGCAGCGGCCAGTATAGGCCTCGACCCAGGCGTCACCCGCCGTGCGGCCCCCGGTGATCAGGTCTGCACCGCCACCCATACCCATGAACAACATTACCGGCACCCCGCGCTTGGCCAGTGAGAAATGGTCGGCGCGGTAGAACAGCGCGCGTTCGGGTTTCGCGTCGGGTGTGATCGTGCGGCCATGGCGGGCGGCGACGGCGGCGAGGCCCGTTTCCAGCTCGTTTTGACCGGCACCGACCAGGATCACGTCGCGGGCGGGCCCGGCGGTTTGCAGGACATCGAAGGTGTAGTTGGCGACCATCCTTGCCAGAGCAGGCTCGGCACGCTGGGCGTAAAACTCGCTGCCCAGCAGGCCCCGCTCCTCGGCGGTCCAGGCGGCAAACAGGATGGTACGGTCGGGCTGAGGGCCGGCCTTGAAAGCCCGCGCGGTCTCGATGACACCCGCCACCCCCACAGCATCGTCCACCGCACCGGGGCGGATGGTCGCCCCGGACGCGTCGGCAGGGCCGACGCCGTAGGCGTCCCAATGGGCGGCGTAGAGGATCGTCTCATCGGGGCGTTTCGCACCGGGCAGGGCGGCTATCACATTGCGGCTCTCAAGTCGGATGAAGGTATTTCTGTAGTCAGCTGAGAAGGTTGCAGTTTTCAGTTCAAACGGCCGGAAGTCGGCGCGCCGGGCCCGGGCTTTTTCGGCCTCGAAATCGAGACCCGCGTTGCGGAACAGCTCAGCCGTCAGGTCGCGCTGGATCCAGCCTTGCAGCAGCAGCTTGTCCTTTGCGGGAGACGTGCGGACCACGTCATAGGTCTCGTTGTTGCCGGCGATCACTGTGCTCCAGCCGTAGGCCGCGCCGGCGGTCTCGTGGATGATCAACGCGCCGACCGCGCCGCGCCTGACGGCTTCCTCGTACTTGTAGACCCAGCGGCCATAGAAGGTTGCGGCGCGGCCGCCGAACTTGCCGGCGACGGGTTCACCCTCAGCGGCCTCGAAGTCGGGGTCGTTGATCAGGATCAGCAGCATCTTGCCGCGCACGTCGACGCCCTTGAAGTCGTCCCAGCCCCGCTCGGGCGCGGTGACGCCATAGCCCACAAAAACCAGCGGGGCCGCGCCGATCGCCACGCGGTCGACGGGGCGCTGGGTTTCGATTCGCAGGTCGGTCTGTTCGTGCAGCGCCTTCGCCTGACCGTTGACCGAGAGGGCGTAGCTTCCTCCGGGAAGGGTCTGATACCGCCAAAGCGGCACGGTCTGGGTCCAGCTTCCGTTGTCGCCGGCAGGTGTCAGGCCGATGGCCTTGAACTGAGACACGATGAAATCCACAGTCTTCTGCTCGCCGGGTCCGCCCGGAGCCCGCCCTGCGTAGGCGTCGGACGCCAGCTCGCGGGTCATCTCGGACAACCGCCGGGCAGAGATCGGGCCGGAATGCTGGGCGTAGGCCGGCGTCGCGGCGATGGTCAGGGCAAGGGCGGCGAGCGCAGATCGAAAAAGGTTCATGTACCTCCTATATCTGCGTCGACGGGGCTTTAACATCTTGCGCCCTAGACTGAGGTTCGCCATCGATCCGCCATCTGGCGCGTTGACACAGGGCGACAGATCATGCGGACACGTCGTCCGCGCCAGGACTGTGATGGACACGACTGACAAGGCCAGCACGATGAGCGGAAAGCCCGGGTACTACGACGTCTACGAAGGCTATCAGGAGGATCCGACGGGTCCGGCCCGGTTGATCACTCTGGCACGCGCGGCGCGGCGCAGTGCACGCGCGGCGCTGGCCGCAGAGGCGCTGGCGATGGGGGCGCTTGGCTTGGCTATCGGCGTGACGGTTGGCGCTGCAGTGGTCTGGAAGCTCTCGCCCCGGCGGCGTTAAAACCAGGCTCGCAGGCCCACGACAAAGCGGGTATCGCGGACGGCCTGTCCACTGGTGCGCGCCAAGTCTGCCGTATTTCCTATCCTGCGCGTGTGATTGAGCCCGATGTAGGGCCCGACTTCGGGCGTCAGGGCGTAGCGCAGACGCAGGCCCGCTTCGACATCCGAGAGACCGGCTCCCAGACCCAGTGAAGGGACGTCCTGCGACTGAACATTGGCTTCGATGCGCGGCTCCAGGGTGAGGCGCGAGGTCAGCCGTAGATCATAGGACGCTTCGAACCGGGCCGAAACGTCACCCTTGTCCGACAGGAACAGGGCTGTATCCACCTCGAACCAATAGGGGGCCAGGCCCTCGATCCCGATTGCGGCGTAGGTGCGCTGCGGCGTCGGCCGAACGTCGTGTCTCACTCCGGCCTGCAGGTTGAAGTAGGGGGTGAGCGCGCGTGAATAGAGACCGTGAAGTTCGGCGTCCTCGATATGACCCTCGGCACCTTCTCCCTGTGACTTCACGACAAGGCGGTTGATGTCGCCGCCAAAACTGGCGCGTGTTTCCCACGCAAAGCCGTCTCCGCGTGCGCCTGGGCGATATTCTGCGATCTCAAACATCACCTTTGACCAGCCCATGCCACCGTGCTCCCGCCGCAGTCCCTCACGGGCGATGGCCATTTCAGCAGGGGTGTAGAACCGTTCGGCGGCGTGATCGGTGGGCACAGGCGGCGGCGTGTTTTTCGTCTCCGCAGCCATCGGCATTCTGTGGCCAGCGTGGGGATCAGGTGCCGGCACCGGCATCACATGGCCAGCATGCGGGTCCGTCGCTGGTTTTGCGCCAGGCATAACGTGTCCTGCATGGGGGTCAGTCGTCTGGGCCAGAACCGGGCCGGCCATCGACAGCGCCAGAAGCAAAGCCGGCGTACGCCATGCTCGGGATGACTTAATCCCAAACTCGCTCGTCATTACCCGGCTTGTCAGGGTAACCCATAAACGCAGGCGGTTTTGAAGGGACCTGGGTGGCGGAACCCTGGTTTCGTTCGGCGAGCCTGGATGTTTATGGATCACCCGACCAAGTCGGATGATGACGAGCTTTTTTGAGGTCATGCGGCGGCTCCGTCGAGCGGCCGTACGGTGA
>JANORH010000191.1:0-11056 GCA_031415215.1 Alphaproteobacteria bacterium
AGACCGAGCTGGACGTCGTCGAAGGCATGCAGTTCGACCGCGGCTACCTGTCGCCCTACTTCATCACCAACGCCGAGAAGATGGAAGCCGACCTCGAAGAGCCGATGATCCTGCTCTTCGAAAAGAAGCTGTCTTCGCTGCAGCCCCTGCTGCCGGTGCTGGAAGCTGTTGTCCAGTCGGGCAAGCCCCTGCTGATCATCGCCGAAGACGTCGAAGGCGAAGCCCTGGCTACCCTGGTGGTCAACAAGCTGCGCGGCGGCCTTCGGGTTGCGGCCGTCAAGGCACCGGGCTTCGGGGACCGTCGCAAGGCGATGCTGGAAGACATCGCGATCCTGACCGGTGGCCAGCTGATCTCGGAAGACCTGGGCATCAAGCTTGAGAGCGTCACGCTCGAGATGCTGGGCAAGGCCAAGAAGGTCACCATCACCAAGGACGACACCACCATCGTGGACGGCTCCGGCGTGAAGACCGACATCGAAGGCCGTATCAGCCAGATCAAGAAGCAGATCGAAGACACCACGTCGGACTACGACAAGGAAAAGCTGCAAGAGCGTCTGGCCAAGCTGGCCGGCGGTGTTGCGGTGGTCCGCGTCGGCGGCTCGACCGAAGTCGAAGTGAAGGAAAAGAAGGACCGCGTCGATGACGCCCTCAACGCGACCCGTGCGGCCGTGGAAGAAGGCATCGTCCCCGGCGGCGGCGTCGCCCTGCTGAAGGCCTCCAAGGTTCTGGACGGCTTCAAGGGTGACAACGACGACCAGGAAGCCGGCGTCGCCATCGTGCGTCGCGCGCTGCAGGCCCCGATCCGCCAGATCGCGGAAAACGCCGGCGTTGAAGGCTCCATCGTGGTCTCCAAGGTGATGGAGAATGCCTCCCCCACCTTCGGCTTCAATGCCCAGACCGAAGAATACGTCGACCTGGTCAAGGCCGGCGTAATCGACCCGGCCAAGGTGGTTCGTACAGCTCTGCAGGACGCGGCCTCGGTCGCCGGCCTGATGATCACCACGGAAGCCGCGATCGTCGAGGCGCCCAAGAAGGGCGGCGGCGGCGGCGGCATGCCCGGCGGCGGCATGGGCGGCATGGGCGACATGGACTTCTAGTCCAGCGCTTCACCGAACAACAGATCAGGGGCGGGATCGAAAGGTCCCGCCCTTTTTCGTGCCGTGATCACCGCTTGCTTGACCGGTCATCCCTCAGCACCATGCCACCGATCCAGCTGGCGACGCCGGTGATGATGGCGACCAGGCAGCCGGCCAGCAGGCCGTCGATCCTGAATCCCGGCAACAACCACGCCACCAGACCGATCATCGCGGCGTTCACGACCAGCAGGAACAGGCCCAGCGTCAGGATGGTGATGGGCAGGGTCAGGATGAACACCACCGGCCGCACGATGGCGTTGACCACGCCCAGCAGCACCGCCGCCAGGATAAGGGTCGCCGATGTCGTGACATCAACGCCTGGCACAATCTCCGACGCGACCCAAAGGCCCAGGGCGGCGAACACGGCGCGAACGAGAAACTTGGCCAGCATTTGAGTTACTCCGGAGGGGTCCGGGGCGAACCTAAGCCCCTTGCGACCATGACGGCTACCGTCTTGCGCCGAATTCCCCCGGAAGACAGCACTTCGAAGAACAATGGTCTATTTACCTATGCCCGCTATTTGCGGTTCCGGGAGCCACGTTCGAAAAGATGGCAATCCACGCACGAGGGGGTGCGCTCAGGTGATCACGAGGGTCAGAAGCCTTCTGGACAACCGACTGGACGCCGTGGCCGCCACGACGCCCGATACACTGGTTGCGCGCGTTGTTATCGCCCTGGTCTGCGGAACCCTGCTGGGCGTGAATATTGACGTTATCGCCGCTTCGATCTGGGGCGCGGGCTTTGTGGCCAGTGAAGTTCTGACGATCATCGTCTGTCGCAGCGCAGTGGCCGGCGGCGCACTCAGCACGTTTAATCGGTGGGCCTATCTGATCATCCTGATCGCGTCCGGCGCGTTGTGGACAGCTATGGGTGTGCTGTACTGGGGTGCTGGATCAGAGCCGTTCCGGCTTGCGGCCTTCGCCGTCCTGGCGGGCATAATGGTCCATGCCCAGTGCTTCTGTTTTCGGGCACCCATCGCGCTGGCATCCCTGATGGCACCGTCAGCGATCGCCCTGATTGCCATGCCTTTGCTTGACGGCGGTTACTCCGGGGTCGCGCTACTGACCCTGATGATCTCGCTCGGCTTGATGCTGACCTATGTGGGGGCCAGCGCCAACGCCAACATGCGCTCCGCCGCCGCGCTTGAAGCCGCACAACAGGAAGCCGAGGCTGCCAATGAGGCCAAGTCAGCCTTTTTGACAGTGATGAGCCACGAACTCCGGACGCCGCTGAACGGCGTTCTCGGCATGGCGCGGGCTTTGCAGCGCACAGAGCTGACCCCCCGGCAGGAGGGCTTTCTGGAGACCATCGTCCGCTCGGGCGACAGCCTGCTAGGCATGCTCAACGATCTGCTGGATCTCGCCAAGATCGAGGCCGGTCACATGAATCTGTCAGTCGCGGCCTTTGATCTGACGGCTGCGGGCAATCAGACGATCGATTTGTTGTCAGAGGTCGCCGCAGCCAAGGGGCTGACCCTGACCTGTGAGGCGGACCCTGAACTACCGTCTCTGGTACTTGGCGACGAAACCCGCGTGCGGCAGATCATGCTCAACCTGATTTCCAATGCGGTGAAGTTTACCAGCGAGGGTGCCGTGCGCCTGACCCTGCGCGCCACGCCAGGCATCGGCAGCGAGAGCGGCGTCGAGATCACCGTCTCGGACGGCGGGATCGGCATGAACCCGGAACAGATAGCCACGATCTTCCGCCCATTTGCGCAGGCGGAGGCGTCGACCGCACAGCAGTACGGCGGCACGGGTCTGGGCCTATCCATCTGCCGCACGCTGGCCACCATGATGGGAGGTGAGATCAGCGTTGATAGTCAGTTGGGCCAGGGTTCAACTTTCCGCGTCTTGTTACCCCTGCCAGCAGCTGCGACCGCCATCCCCATCGAGATGGCGCAAGACGCCCTGCCCGCACTCCGCATCCTGGTGGCCGACGACAACCCGATCAATCTGGCGGTCGCGCGCGCGATCCTGGAATCCGCAGGCGCGATTATCGAGACCGTCTCCGACGGCAACCAGGCGCTGGAGCGGCTTCGCACCGGCGCATTCGACCTGGTGCTGATGGATGTCCACATGCCGATCATGGATGGTATCGAGGCGGTACGTAGGTTGCGAGATGGTCAGGCAGGCCGCTCGGACATGCCGGTAATCGCCCTGACCGCAGATGTGGCAGCCGGTGAGGCGGAGCGCCTGATGGCCCTGGGCTTCGACGGCCTGCAGCCCAAGCCGGTTCAACCCGGCGCGCTGATCGCCGCCATCGGCCAACTGCTGGAGCGGTCGCCGACGGCACAGGTCGCCGAGGCCGCTGCCTAGTTTCCGACGGGTTCCAGTGTCGGAACGGTCTGCTTCAGCCGCCCGCCGATCCGGATAGGTTCGACGCGGATCGCGAGCCCGGTTTTTGGGTCGGTTTCTACAAACACCCCGCAGACCGTCGCAGGACCTTCGGCGGGCTTGTAGCGGCCCCCCGAAATGCGGGTGGTGAAACGCCGCAGCGGCTCTTCCTTCTGGTTGCCGATCACGCTGTCATAGTCGGCGCAGGCGCCGGCGTCAGTTTGATAGGCGGTGCCGCCCGGCAGGATCTGGGCGTCGGCCGTCGGCACATGACTGTGGGTGCCCACCACCAGGGTGGCGCGGCCATCGCAGAAGTGACCCATGGCCATTTTCTCCGACGTCGCCTCGGCATGCATGTCGACGATGATCGCGTCGGCCACCGCGCCCAGCGGGCAGGCGTCGAGCTCGGGATCGACGGCCGCGAACGGATCGTCCAGGGCATCCATGAACACCCTGCCCAGCAAGTTGATCACCAGTATCCGCTTGCCGTCCGGCGTGTCGAACATCTGCGAGCCCCGGCCCGGCGCGCGGGAGAAGGCGGAATAGTTCAGCGGCCGGATCAGGCGCGGCTCACGGACGATATAGGTCATCGCCTCCTTCTGATCCCACGAGTGGTTGCCAAGGGTCAGGCAGTCGGCACCGGCGTCGAACAGTTCTCGCGCCGTCGCCTCGGTGATTCCGAACCCGGCGGCGGCGTTCTCCGCATTGATGATCACGAACTCGAGCTTCAGCGCACGGCGAAGGCCCGGCAGATGCTCCGCCAACCCTTCGCGGCCCGAACGACCGACCACATCTCCGAAAAACGCAAATCTCATAAGCTTCTACTAGAGACTTCCACCCCGGGATCAAATCGCAAGCCGTGCGCGCGCCATCGACCCGGTTGCCCGATGGGCGAAAACGAGCGCAAATCCCACGGTAAATTGGAGAGCCCAACCGTGATCCGGATACTCGGGACATGCCTCGCCGCGATAGTTCTGGCCACCAACGTCCAGGCTCAGGCCGTGTCGGTGCGCACGGCCGAAGGCGTGGTGGTGGGTCAGGCCAACGACCGGGCCAATGTGTTCCGCGCCATTCCCTATGCCGCACCCCCAATGGGTGCGTTGCGTTGGACTGCCCCGCGCCCCGCCAAACCATGGTCAGTGGCCCTCGATGCCTCAAACAACGGTCCGTCGTGTCCGCAACCAATGAACGCCGACGGCACGCCGAATTCCTTTGGCGGTGCCAATGGGCCAGTGTCGGAGGACTGCCTGCAGCTCTACGTCTTCGCCCCCAAGACGGCACGGAAAGCCCCGGTGATGGTCTGGATCCACGGCGGCGGCAATCGAGTCGGCGCAGGCTGGGTCTATGATGGCTCGAACTTTGCGCGGGACGGGGTGGTGATCGTTTCGATCAACTACCGGCTGGGTGTGTTGGGCTATCTGGCGCATCCGGCGTTGACCCGTGCGGCGGGCAAGGGGCCTGCCAGCAACTATGGCCTGATGGACCAGATCGCGGCACTTGAGTGGGTCAAACGCAACATCGCAGCGTTTGGCGGCGATCCCCGCAACGTCACCATTTTCGGTGAGTCGGCGGGCGGCGAAAACGTCTTGGCACTGTTAGCAACACCGGCGGCCAAGGGGCTCTTTCACAAGGCCATCGTCCAATCCGGCGGCGGCTGGTCGCTACCCCGGACCCTGGCTCAGTCTGAAACGGAGGGGGTCGCCGCGCTGGGGCAGGCCACTGCCGACCAGCTGCGGGTCCTGCCGGTCGAGCAACTGGTCTCGCTGTCGGGCCGCTTTGGACCCCTTGTCGATGGACGGTTGATGACCGCGACCGCCGGTCATGCTCTGGCCACCGGTCGCGCGGCGGATGTGCCTCTGATCATCGGCTGGAACTCGGGCGAGGATACTGTGGCGTTCGGCGGATCGTTGGCAGACCGCGACGCGGTGCGCACGCCGGAGGGGCGAGAGGCCTTCACGGATCGCATGTTCGGAGCACCGGCACGCTGGGTGGCCGCCCGGGCCGCTCGTGGACGTCCCGCCTGGCTCTATCACTTCTCCTATGTCGGCACGCGGTTCCGCCCGCGCCTAACCACCGCCACCCACGCCGCCGAAATCCAGTACGTCTGGGAATACTGGGGCCGGCGCACGCCGATGAGCGTGGTCAGCGACGAAGACCGCGCCATGGCGACGCTGATGCACGGCTGCTGGGTCACATTCGCCAAGACGTCGGTGCCATCATGTGGATCTGACGCCTGGCCGGCTTATGACGCAACGTTGAACAGGCTCATGGAGTTCGGCTCGCCCAGCGGAGTGCGGTCGAATTTCCGCAAGGCGCAACTCGATGCTCAGCAGGCATTGGTCGTGCCCACCCTTGATCTACCGAAATAGAGGCTCGCCTAAGCCGCCAGTTGCTCAAACAGATCGGCAGGCCAGGGCGACTCATAGGGCGTCAGCCCCAGTTCGGCCCGCACGGCCTCCATGGGTTTGTCCCAGATCGCCTCCCAGACTACGCCCAGCAGGGGTGGGCTCTCGCGGCCGTGGACCCAGGCGCTGAGGATGGTGTCGAGTAGAAGGGATGCGGCCTCGGGCCGGTCGAAGGACGTGCGCGACAGTACCATCGCCAGAAACATCGCCGAATACTGGTGCCCGAACTGGCCCAGCTGGAAGCCGGAGATCGCGACCTCGTGCAGGCCGGTGGTCCGGTAGCAAGCAGCCAGGTGCCACAGATCATGGCACTGCAGAATGCGGGCATTCAGGTAGTCCAGAGGCGGCGGCAGGTCGGCCAGGCCCAGCGCGTCCCGGTCCAGCACCTCCAGATCAAAGCCGTTGTCGACGATCAGGCTGTGGAATTCCCCGCCCAGTGACGCCTTGGGGCACTTCGCCAGCGACGCCATTGTGAATTTGGCCGGGTAGCCGTGGGCAGCTGCCTCTGCGCAGCCAGGATAAGCCAGGGCCGACCGCGCCACCCGGTCGCGTAGGCCGGGCGAGACATAGGCCAGCAATTCGGCAGTTCGCTGCGTAACGCCGCCCGCACCCAGCGTACCTTGTGGCGTATCCAGCAACGCCCAGAAGGCGGTCCAGAAGGCGGGCGGAATTGGCTCGGGCTGGGCGGGGGCCAGCGTCACCGCTGCTGCCCGGACCGGCTCGCCGCGCCAACCTTCCGCAGTTCTATCATAGACCTCCGCCAATCGTTCAGGCTCGGCAATCGCCACTGACATCCACAGCGCAGCCAACGCCCGCATGCCCTCGGGCGCCACCTGTCGGCGCAAGGCGACGGCCAAGGCAAAGGCGTCGCCGTCGGCCTGGGCGGTCATTGTCTCGAAGGCAATACGGGTCTCGATCAGGGTCATAAGGCTACTGTGGCAGCACGCTAACCAGAGTGTCGAGGATGCCTGTCCAGCCGTTCGCGGTCTGCGCCGTCCATTCCGGACCAACGCCGGTATGGGTCAGCACCAGCTGACAGCCTTCGGCCGTGGGCGTGATCTCCACGGTCACCGTCGTGGCGTCAAATGCCAGGCTGTCGCCGAAGCTGAACACCAGCCGCTGGGGGCGATTGATTTCGAGGTAGACACCGACGTGAACCGCGTCCTGGCCGTCTCGGCGTTCGACGATGTTGAATCGTCCTCCGACCCGGGCGTCAATCTCCACCTTGACCATGGTCCCGGTGGGGGTGGCGAACAGAAAGCGGCCGGCCAGCGCGGGATCCAGCCAGGCGTCAAACACCCGCTCGGGAGAAAAACTGTAGCGGCGGCGAACCTGAACGGTTTCGGTCATGGGGCATCTTCCTTCAGAATTTCATCCAGACGATCGAGCTGCCAGACCCAAAGCCGACGCTGGTACTCGATCCAGGTGGCGACGGCGTCCAACGACCCTGGCTGGATGGCCAGCACGTGTTCGCGCCCCTCGACCCGCCGGGTGACGAGCCCCGCCCGCTCCAGCATCCGGATGTGCTTCGACACCGAGTTCAGCGAGATCGGGAACGGCCGCGCCAGATCTGTCACCCGCGCCTCACCCAGCGAAAGCTGCCCTAGGATCGCCCGGCGCGTAGGATCGGCCAAGGCGCTCAGAGTTTCATCCACAACATTCACCTCTTGGGGTGAACATGGATTGAAAGAAGAGGCGGCGTCAAGCGCCGCCTCTTGCATTCAGCTAGCCGCCGTTGCGCTGGCGCATCGCGGCCATCGCGGCCTCGAGTTCGGCGGCGGTGATCTTGCCGTCCTTGTTGGCATCGACGATGTCGAAGCGCTCGGCGGGGCGTCCGGCAGCGGTCCATTCGTCACGGCTGACGGCACCGTCACCCTTCTTGTCCCAGGATTTGATCATATCGGCCGGGGTCGGCATCTGGGCCGAGGCGGCACCAGCGGCAGCCAGCAAGGCAGCGGCGACAGCCGCCGTGATGATTAGGGTGCGCATGGGCCTCTCCCGTCACAATGCCGCTGCACAGAACGCGCCGACTGTTGCTCAGGTATTGCATGACTGTGGCGATCTGAGGTCCGTGCCGCGTTTGCGAAGCGCTGTCCGGCAAGCTAGTGAGCGCCGATGAAAAGCGTCGGCCTCATCGGTTTCGGACAGTTCGGACAGCTGGCAGCCCAGGTTCTGAAGTCGCATTTTGACGTCCAGGTCACCGATCCCGCGCCGACGACGGCGGCGACGGCTCGAGACATCGGCGTCGGGGCGGGCAGCCTGGCGGACGTGGCATCCCGCGAGATCGTCATCTTCGCCGTGCCGGTGGTCTCAATGGAGGCGGTGTTTCGGGCGGCGGCCCCTCATGTGCAGCCGGGCGCGCTGGCCATCGACGTGGGCTCGGTGAAAATGCTGCCGGCCCGCTGGATGACCGAGATCCTTCCGGATCATATCGACCTGGTGGCCACCCATCCGCTGTTTGGTCCGCAGAGCGCCAAGACCGGCCTGGAAGGGTTGCGTCTGGTGGTCTGTCCGATCCGCGGCGACCGGCATGACAAGGTCGCGGCGTTCGGCCGATCCCTGGGCCTGACGGTGACGGTGACCACGCCGGAAGAGCACGACCGTGAGATGGCCTATGTGCAGGCTCTGACCCACCTGATCGGCCGGTCACTGGTCAATCTTGGGATTCCGGACGAGCAGCTGAAGACGGCCTCGTATCAACACCTGCTGGAGCTTTGTGCGTTGATCGGTGCCGACACGTTTGAGCTGTTCACCGCCATCCAGACCCAGAACCCTTTCGCCGCAGAGGTGGTCGAGAAATTCGTCGTGGAGGCGCAAAACCTGCTGGATCAGGTCACCGCCAAGCGGACTTAAGCTCGCATGAAATCTGCCAGGGCGTCGATCACCGCGCGATTGTGTTCTTCAAGGCCGATGGTGATGCGCAGGTGGTCGGGCAGGCCGTAGTTCAGCACCCGTCGGGTCAACAAACCTCGCGCACTGAGGAAGGCGTCGGCGTCGGCGGCGGTCTTGCCGGGACGATTGGGGAAACCCACCAGCAGGAAATTGGTGGCGGACGGCCCTACAACGTCCAGCCCGATCCCGCCCAATTGCTGGGTCAGCCAGGGGCGCCATTGCTCGACGTGGGCGATGGATCGGTCCTGAAAGTCCTTGTCCGCCAGCGCCGCGACGCCGGCCAACTGGCCGGGGATCGACGTGTTGAAGGGCAGGCGAATGCGATCCACAGCCTCGGCGATCTCCTGCGGTGCATAGCCCCAGCCTAGCCTCAGCGCGGCCAGACCATAGAGCTTGGAGAAGGTGTGGGTCACAACGACGTTGTCGGTGGATCGGGCGAAATCCAGGCCATCATTGAAGCGGCCGTCGAGGGCGAACTCACCGTAGGCCCCGTCCAGCACCAGGATCACGCTGGGCGGCAGGGCCGCGTGCAGCCGCTCGATCTCGGAGAAGGGGATCCAGGTGCCGGTGGGGTTGCCGGGGTTGGCCAGAAAGATCAGCCGCGTCCGGTCGTCGACCATTTTGAGGATCTCATCGATGTCGATGCGATAGCCGGGCTCTTTCGCCAGCCGGATCTGGGCCTGACAAGCGTGGGCCCCGATGGCGTAGGCGGCGAACCCGAATTCGCCCTGAACGATGTTGTCGCCTGGCTCCAGAAAGGCCTGGTTGAGAAGCTGGAACACCTCGTCAGAGCCGCAGCCGAAAATCAGTCGCTCCGGCTCCAGCCGAAACGTCGCGGCGATGGCGTCGCGCAGGATGGTCGTGCGGCTGTCGGGGTACATGTGCAGCAGGTCGGCGGTGGCGGCATAGGCTTCACGCGCCTTGGGGCTGACCCCCAGGATGTTCTCGTTGGCCGACAGCTTGATCGGGTTTGCCACGCCATCGGCCGTGGATTTGCCTGGGACATAAGCGTGGATGTCCATAATCCCGGGCTTGGGAATCGGTTTTGACGCGCGGGCGCGGTCTGGCAGGTGTTGGGGATCGGACATGAGCTCTGACGAGGCCGGATTTGCGCCGAACGGCGAGATGGCGACCTTCTACACGTCAAGCGGCGGCGGCGCAGCCCCGATCACCCCGCTCAGTTTTCCAGGTGCGCGGGCCAGGCGTTCGTCATCGGCCTGATAGAATCCGGCCAGCTGGAACAGCTTCAGCCCGCCCGCCGCCGTGACCAGCTCCGCGGCCGCGCCGTCACGACTGAGCGCCTCGACAATAGAAGGGGCAGAACCCGGCGCATCGGTGACCCAGAAGGTGTGGTCGTCGCCGGTGGGTTCGACCTCGACAGCGGCCACGGCCAGCGCTGTCATCGGGCCCCAGGCGGCAAGACACGGCAGGGCGGCAAATACCCTCAACGCGGGTTCTGCCAACAGCCGCCCCCACCAGGCGCTGTCGGGGGTCAGGGCGCAGACCGCGACGCCGCCCGGTGTGCGCGCTGCGGACAGGGCGTCCTCAGGCCTGGCCACCTGGGTCAGCGACGGGGCACCGCCGAACCGCTGGCGGGCCAGCTCCATGGCGCGACCGGGATCGCGGCCGCCCCAGACCGAGACATGAAATGGTCCCTGCCCCGCCAGGCTGTCAGCCATCAGCTCTCGCCAGACGCGCACCACCAACGCCGGGCTTGCGGCGTCACGTTCCGTGGTGATCAAGCGGCGAAGAATTGCGGTTTCACGGGCCGGACGCAGGCCGAATTTGGCGCCGTCACCCGCCGCCTGTTTCGCGGCCGCCACGATCCGAGCCAGCGATGCCCGCTCATCGACCAGACGCAACAGTTCCGCATCGAGGGCATCGATGCGTTGACGCACCATGGCCAGCGATGGCACCGCACCGGTCTTCGCCTCGGACATGAAATTCCCCCAAAGCAGGAGCCCGGCACCTAGGTCATTGCGCGGCAGCACGCAATAGGGTGCCGGAGCGCAAGAAAGTTGCTGCTGAAACCGGTATTCGGGCTCAGGCCGCCGCCGCATCCTTGAGCGGGTTCAGCGCGCTGTTCAGCGCCATCCGAAGATGCTCCGGCTTCATCGGCTTTTCGACGACGCTGTTCATCCCCGCTGCAAGGTATCCCACGGCATCCTCGGGGTCGGCATTGGCGGTCAGGGCGATGATCGGTACGATGCCCAGGCGACCCGGCAACGCGCGAATGGCCCGCGTCGCGGCAACACCGTCCATGTTCGGCATGCGGATATCCATCAGGATC
>JANORH010000192.1:0-1663 GCA_031415215.1 Alphaproteobacteria bacterium
CCATGTCGCGCGGCCGTATTGTCCGCTGGATGCTGGAGGAACTGGGCCAGCCCTACCAGACTGTGTTGCTGGACTACGGCACGACCATGAAGGCACCCGCCTATCTGGCGATCAACCCGATGGGCAAGGTCCCGGCCATCCGCCATGGCGATACGGTGGTGACCGAGGGCGGCGCGATCTGTGCCTATCTGGCTGACGCGTTTCCGCAGGCGGGGTTGGCCCCGCCGTCGGGCAGTCGACTGCGTGGCGACTACTATCGCTGGCTTTTCTACGCCGCCGGGCCCGTCGAACAGGCCACCAGCATTCAGGCGATGGGCTGGGAGCCGCCGGAAGAGCGCAGGATGATGTTCGGGTTCGGCTGCATGGCCGATGTCGTGGGCGCACTGGAAGGCGCGCTTGCAGGTCGCGAGTTCCTGATCGGCGACAGCTTCACCGCTGCCGATGTCTATGTCGGTTCGCACATCGGCTGGGGGATGCAGTTCACCGGCATCGAAAAGCGCCCGATCT
Organism: Alphaproteobacteria bacterium; assembly: GCA_031415215.1. Taxonomy (GTDB): domain Bacteria; phylum Pseudomonadota; class Alphaproteobacteria; order Caulobacterales; family Caulobacteraceae; genus Phenylobacterium. The sequence continues at coordinate 508 of JANORH010000192.1, forward strand.
TTGTCGACTATGTTGCCCGGCTGAATGCGCGGCCCGCGGCAATCCGTGCAGCGGCGATCGATGACGCGCTTATTCCCGCGCAACCGGCTGAATGAGGTCCCAGCGGGTGCCGTAGAGGTCCTCGAACACCGCCACAGATCCATAGGGTTCGTGGCGGGGAGCTTCCAGAAACCGGATGCCTGCAGCCATCATGCGCGCATGGTCACCGGCAAAATCATCGGTATTCAGAAACAGAAATACCCGCCCTCCGGCCTGATCGCCGACCCGGGCGGCTTGCTCGCCCACGGCCCTGGCCAGCAGGATGGCGGCATCCGACCCGGGTGGCCTGACCACTACCCAGCGTTTGCCGCCGCCCATGTCGGTGTCTTCCACCAGATCGAACCCGACCTTGCCGACATAGAAGGCGATGGCGTCGTCATAGTCGCGGACCAGCAGGGCGGTGAGGGCGATGCGTTGCATGGGGGTTGGCTATCGCGATTCAGGTCACCAGCACCTGTGATCGTGCGATAGAACAGCAACTCCAATGGCCAACCATCTCCGCGACGGCTGAAACCATGCAAGTATCGTCGTCGACCTATCCCTCGCGCCCCACCGCGCGCGTGCTTCTGCTGGATCGCAAGGACCGGATATTGCTTCTCAAGGGTCGGCTGCCGGGAAACCCGCTGGCTGAGGGCTCATGGTTCACGGTGGGCGGCGGTCTGGAGCCGGGGGAAACCTATCACGAGGCGGCATCGCGGGAGATCCTGGAGGAGACCGGTATCCGGGAGTTCCAGCTGGGGCCGGTGGTCTGGTTGCGCAACGGCGTGCTGGCCATCCCGGAGCCGACCCACTTCCATGAGCAATACATCGTTGCCCGCTGCGAGGTGTGTGAGCCCAGCCGCCACGGCTGGACCGCGCTGGAGCGTGATCTGATCGACGATGTCCGCTGGTGGACTCTCCAGGCGCTTTTGACGACGACCGACCGGGTGTTTCCACCGGGTTTGGCTGGATTTCTGCCCGCTATTCTGGCCGGGGCATTCCCCAACCCCCCGCACCCTATTCCGTGGGACTAGGCTTCACCCTACTGTCGCGCCTTCGTGCAAGGATAGGCCCATGATCACCGCCCTGCTCGCCGCCGCCGCCCTCTCCGCCGCCTGTGACCTGGAGGCGCCGTCGG
>JANORH010000193.1:0-3034 GCA_031415215.1 Alphaproteobacteria bacterium
ATCAGCATCAGCATCTGGCAGGCGGTGCGGGCCACGCGGGCCGAGCGGGAAAAGGCGGGCCTGTTGGTGACCGCCAACGAGGCGAAGGCGAACGAGGGAAAACAGCGCCTCCTGGCCGAGGGCAATGCCGTCCAGGCCCAAGCTGCCGTCACCCGGCTGGAGATCGATCGGGCGGAGATGCTCTTTGACACGGGCCAATCAGCCGAAGCACTGGCTTACCTGGCGCGAGTAGTGCGGCGTGAGCCGACGAATCGCGTCGCGGGGGAGCGGATTATCAGCGCGCTGGCGCACCGCAACTTTTGTGTGCCGCTCTTTCGACTGGAGCACACGGGGGACGTGACTTCGGCCGAGTTCAGCCCGGACGGGCAACGCGTGCTGACGGCTTGCAAAGATAACACGGCACGGATCTATGACGGGCGGACGGGGCAGCCGCTGCTCGGACCGTTCCAGCACGCTGGCGAAGTCACCGCCGCGCACTTCAGCCCGGACGGCGCGCGCGTCGTCACGGTGTCATTGGACAAGACGGCGCGGCTTTGGGACGCGCAGACTGGCCAGCCCATCACGGTGCCGCTCCGGCACGAAGATGGTGTGTTGTGCGCTGACTTCAGTCCGGATGGGCAGCGCGTGGCGACGGGTTCGACCAACGGCTCAATGCGTCAATGGAGCGCAATCACCGGAGCGCTCTTGGGCCCGACCGGAATGCTTGCGAGAGCCATCAAGTTCGTGAAGTTCAGTCCGGACGGCCAATGGATCGTGTTCTCTGCTTCACCCGGCTTCGAGGGTGGTCTCGTGAATGCCGCTGATGGAACAGTAATGGCCGCCTATGAGGAGAGCGGTAATGGCGCAGTGCCTTTTCCGTCGTTTAGCCAGGACGGAACCCGCCTGATCACATCGCCATTAGGGGGAACCCTTGACATCCTCGGCCTTGGATTTGGCCCCACAAATCGCGTGACGCGGGAAATCTACAATAATGGAATCAAGTGCGCGCGGTTCAGTCCGGACGGGCAGTACTTGGCCACCAGTTCGTTTGATGGCAAAGCAACAATTCGGGAGGCCGGAACCCTCCAGCCGGTGGGAGAGGAGATGCCCCACGAGCATTGGGTCGAGTCCATCGACTTCAGCCCGGATGGAGAACGGATCGTGACGGGATCGATGGACCACACCGCCCGGATTTGGGACGCACGCGGCGGACGACCCTTGAGCGAACCGCTCCGGCACGATGCGAACGTCGTGGCCGTCCAATTCAGTTCGGATGGGCAGCGCATCTTGAGCCGATGTGAAGGACGCGGAGTGTGGGTCTGGGAAGTTCGCGGTGATCAACCGCTCACCACGACGCTTCAGCATCCGAACTTCGTTCGCAAGGCGGTGTTCAGCCCGGATGGCGAGCGCGTGGCCACCACCACTACGGGCATCTATTTGCGCGATGTCCTTGTTCGCCTTTGGGACGCGCGGCGCGCGATTCCGCTGCTGCCGCCGTTAAGTTATGGGTCATACGATGTTCAATTCAGCCGGGACGGGCGTTTGGTGTTGGGGGTAGAAGGTGGCACCACCACCATCTGGGATGGCAGCAGTGGCAAGAAAGTCGGTGGCCCCTTCCTCACCACCAATGGGAGCACCGCCCGTTTCAGCCCGGACGGGCAACTGGTGGTCGTAGGGGGTGGGTATGGGAGTGGTAGCGGGACCGGGTTTGGTTCTGAAGTCCGCGTTTGGCAGGTCACCAACGGGAATCTGGTAGCCGAGTTTTCACACGAAAACGCTGCCGGGTTCGCCCAGTTTAGCCCTGATGGACGTTGGGTCGTCTCAACATCGGAAGATAAAACAGCCCGCCTTTGGGATTGGCAAACGGGGAAGCAATTGACCGAGCCGCTCCGTCATGAGGCGGCCGTCGTCTGGGCTGACGTGAGTGCCGACAGCCAGCGCGTCGTCACTCTTTCCCGGGACCAGACCGCCCGGATCTGGGAGGCCAGTTCCGGCAAGCTGCTGCACACGCTGCCTCATGCCAAGGAGCCTTATCACTTCAACTCGGTTCAATTCAGCCCGGATGGCCGGCTGGTCGTGGTCGCGTCGGGAAATACAGCGCAGATCTGGAATGCGCACACCGGCCAGCCTGTCACCGCCCCGCTGAAACATGAAGGGCGGGTCAACTCGGCCCGCTTCAGCCCGGACGGGAAGCGCCTGGTCACCGCGTGCTACGACGGCACCGCGCGCCTTTGGAACACGGCCACGGGCCACTCAGTGAGTGAGCCGTTGCGTCATCGTGCCAAGGTGACTTACGCGGAATTCAGCCCGGATGGCCGCTGGGTGATCACGGCGTCGGACGATGGCGCGGCAAGAATCTGGGAAGTGCCGATGTTGACGTCATCGCTGCCGTCCTGGCTGGCGGATTGGGCGGAAGCGGTGGCTGGGCAGCGCATCGATGCGCGAAATGCGAATCAGTCCGTGCCGTTCGACGAAGTGCGTCGCTTGCGCCAAACCCTGGCGCAGGTTCCGGATGCGGACGAAGCAGGACGCTGGGCCAGATGGTTCTTTGCCGAGAACGCAACGCGCAAGATTTCGCCCGCCTCTTTGGTCACCGTGGGGCAACTCGTGGAGCAGCGGATTGAGCAATCCACTTTAGACGGCCTGCACCAAGCGGTGCGGCTGTCGCCCACCAACGGACTGGCGCAAGCCCGCCTCGCTTTCGTGACGCTGACCAACGAAGCGACGCCTGCTCCCCGTCTTATGGCCAGCGCGGAATGGCAAAGCCGGCGCGGCTTGGAGTTGTCCCCGAATGAACCGGAGGCCTGGCGGACCAGAGCACAATTCTGCGATCATCTCGGGAGGTTCGCCGACGCGATCGACGCGATGGATCGCGCCACCGGCCTCAGCCCAACCAACGCGAGCTTCTGGAACAGCAAGGGATTGTTGCTGGAGAAAACGAATCGGGTGGAGGAGGCCCTGCGGAGTTACAGCAGAGCCATTGAACTGGCCGGTCCTTGGAAGGATCAAAAAACTTTGCCGGCCCTGGCACATGAGAATCGGTCGAAGCTGAACC
>JANORH010000194.1:0-3118 GCA_031415215.1 Alphaproteobacteria bacterium
GACCTGATCGTCGGGGCCGACGAAGAGGTCTTCGAGATGAACAACGGCTGCGTCTGCTGCACGGTGCGCGGCGACCTGATCCGGGTGCTCTCGGGCCTGATGAAGCGCAAGGGCCGCTTCGACGGCATCATCGTCGAGACCACGGGCCTGGCCGACCCTGCCCCGGTGGCTCAGACCTTCTTCGTGGACGACGATGTCCGTGCGCGCACCCAACTGGACAGCGTCACCACCGTGGTCGACGCCAAGCACCTGCCGCTGCGCTTGAAGGACAGCCGCGAGGCCGCCGAACAGATCGCCTTTGCTGACCAGATCATCCTCAACAAGACCGACCTGGTGACCGAAGCCGAACTGCTGGAGGTCGAAAAGGCCATTCGGACCCTCAACCCCCTGGCCCCGATCCGCCGCGCCGAACGCGCCAATGTGCCGCTGGAGACCATCCTGGGCCAGCACGCCTTCGACCTGTCCCGGATCACCGAGCTGCAGCCGCAGTTCCTCAACCCGGCGCATGGCGAGGCGGGCCACGTCCACGACGACGACTGCGGCCACGATCATGGTCATGATCACCACGTTCACGACGAACACTGCGGCCACCATCACGATGACCATGTGCACATCCACGATCACGTCGCCGAAAGCGGCATCTCTTCGATCTCGCTGACCAGCCACAAGCCCATCGACGGCAATCGCGTCACCGCCTGGCTCAACAACGTCTTGCAGACTCAAGGGATCGACATCCTGCGTGCCAAGGGCATCATCGACGTCAAGGGCGAGGAGCGCCGCCTGGTCTTCCAGGCTGTTCACATGATCCTCGAAGGCGACTTCCAGGGCCCCTGGCAAGCCACCGACAACCGCTATTCCCGCTTGGTGTTCATCGGCCGCAATCTGGACGAAGCGGGCCTGCGCGCCGGTTTTGAAAGCTGCATCGCCGTCTGATCTGCCCCCCTGTTCAGCGAGGACTTCAAGATGTCTGAAACACCCCTGCGTCCCGAAACCCTCGTCGTCCACGCCGGCTGGCGGGCCGACCCGACCACCGGCTCGGTGGCGGTGCCGATCCACCAGACCACTTCCTACCAGTTCCGCGATGCCGACCATGCGGCGGCCCTGTTCTCGCTGTCCGAGCTGGGCAACATCTACACCCGCATCATGAACCCCACGACCGATGTGCTGGAAAAGCGCGTCGCCGCGCTTGAGGGCGGCGTCGGTGCGCTGGCTGTGGCCTCTGGCCAGGCCGCCTCGGCCTATGCGGTGCAGAATCTGGCGCGGGCAGGCGACAACATCGTCTCCTCTACCGCCCTCTACGGCGGTACCTGGAACCTGTTCGCCAATACGCTGAAGGATCAGGGGATTGAGGTCCGCTTCGTTGACGCCGCCGACCCTGAAGCTTTCCGACGCGCCACCGACGACCGTACCAGAGCCTACTACGCCGAGACCCTGCCGAACCCGAAGCTCGAAGTCTTCCCGATTGCCGAGGTGGCCGCCATCGGTCGCGAATTCGGCATTCCCCTGATCATGGACAACACCGCCGCGCCGCTGCTCTGCCGGCCGCTGGATCACGGTGCGGCCATCGTCGTCTATTCCGCCACCAAATATCTGGGCGGGCATGGCACCTCGATCGGCGGGATCATCGTGGACGGCGGCAACTTCGACTGGGAGGCGAACCCCGAACGCCAGCCGCAGCTCAACACACCCGACGCCTCCTACCACGGGGCGGTCTGGACCCAGGCGGTCAAGCCGCTGGGGCCCATCGCCTACATCCTGCGCGCCCGGGTGATCCTGCTGCGTGATCTGGGCGCGGCCATCTCACCCTTCAACGCCTTTCAGATCATTCAGGGGATCGAGACCCTGGCCCTGCGTATGGAACGGCACTGCGCCAACGCCTCAAAAGTTGCCGCCTGGCTGGCCGCCCGGTCCGGTGTCACCCGCGTGATCCACCCCAGCCTGCAGACCGGCGAGGCCCGCGCCCGTGCCGACCGCAACCTGAATGGCGGCTATGGCGGCCTCGTGGGCTTCGAGATGTCCGGTGGCATTGAGGCCGGACGCGCCTTCATCAACGCGCTGAAGCTGCTCTATCATGTGGCCAATATCGGCGACGCGCGCAGTCTGGCGATCCACCCCGCCTCCACCACTCATTCACAGCTGACGCCGGAAGAACAGGCCGCCACCGGTGTCACCCCCGGCTATGTGCGCCTCTCCATCGGCATCGAACACGTCGACGACATCATCGCCGACCTGGAACAGGCTCTGAAGGTGGCGGGGGTTTAGGGGGATGGCCGATAGGGTCTGGAACGCGACCCCACCCCTTTGCAACATCATTACCCGGCGTGTCCGGGTAACCTGTGATCAGCGCGTCTGACCGGGGGTGACGAGCCGGTTGGGGGATGATCCGCTGCGTTCCACCATATGCCTCAGTACGGGTGCGCCACACCCGGCCGGATGAAGCCCAGCGTGCTCTCGGCCAGGCCGGACAGAATGAATTGGATAGCCAGCGCGCACAGGATCAATCCCAGAACGCGCACCACCACCGTCAGGCCGATCCGCCCAAGGATGCGGGTCAAGACCGGCGTCGCCAGAAACGACAGCAGCGTTGCCAGCGCCACGGCACTGATCACGCCGACGCCCACCGCCGCGCCCTGCAGGCCGAACTCCCGGGCCTGGCTGGCGTAGATGATCACGGTGGAGATCGCGCCCGGCCCGATCAGCAACGGCATGGCGAACGGCACGATCATTCGCTCGAACCGCTTGCCGACAAAGGCCATGCCTGTGCCGATCTCTCCGTCGTCGCTCTCGTCGGAGAACTTTGCGTTGAAATCGTCGCGGGCCATTTCCAGACCCATCAGGAACAGGATCACACCGCCCGCGATCCGGAACGCCGGCAATGAGATACCGAAAAACTCAAGCAGCGACAGGCCGGTGAAGTAGAAAAACGTCAGGAAGCCCAGCACGAACAGCGACAGATAAAGCGCAATCCAGGCCCGCTCCTGCCATCGCACGCCTCCCGTTGCGGCGGCAAATAACGGCACGTTCCCGATCGGATCGATCAGGGCGAACAGGGCGACGAAAAAGTTGACCGCGAACTCTGCCTGGCTCATCTGTCGGTCTTAGCCCAGATCACCCGCTG
>JANORH010000195.1:0-1859 GCA_031415215.1 Alphaproteobacteria bacterium
ATGATCGCGCCCCATGTTTCCGTTCTGCTGAACGAGGTGATTCAAAATCTGGCCGTTGGTCCCGGCGACGTGGTGGTGGACGGCACGTTCGGTGCCGGCGGCTATTCCCGCGCTATCCTGGCGACCGGTGCCAGAGTGGTGGCGTTCGACCGCGATCCCACCGTGAGCCGGTTTACCGCCGACTTGCCGACCGACCGGTTCCAGTTGGTCGAGGGTCTGTTCTCGGAAATGGACGAGGTGTTGGGCGAGGCGGCGGTGGATGCTGTGGCGATGGATCTCGGTGTCTCCTCCATGCAGATCGACGAGGCCGAGCGCGGCTTTTCGTTCATGCAGGACGGCCCGCTGGACATGCGGATGGGCGGCGAGGGGCTAACAGCGGCCGAGCTCGTTAACACCGCCGAACAGGATGAACTGGCCCGGATCATCTTCGTCTACGGTGAAGAACGCGAGAGCCGTCGCGTTGCTCGCGCCATCGTTCGTCGACGTACCGAGCAACCCTTTACGCGCACGCTGGAGCTGGCCGATTTTGTTGAGCGCGCTCTGGGCGGTCGCCGCGGAGCGAAGATCCATCCGGCCACGCGCACCTTCCAGGGCCTGCGCATTGCGGTGAATGAGGAGCTTTCCGAGCTGGAAGCCGGTCTGCTGGCGGCTGAGCGATCGTTGAAGGTCGGCGGTCGGCTTTGTGTGGTCACCTTCCATTCGCTGGAAGATCGCATCGTGAAAAACTTCCTGTCGGTGCGCGCCGGGCGCAGCCCCGGCGGTTCGCGCCATGCGCCGGAGCTCGCGAAAGGCCCTCCTCCCAGCTTCCGTCTTGTATTCAATGGCGCTCAGGCTCCGACTGACGCTGAAACCCGGGCAAATCCCCGCGCGCGATCTGCCAAACTGCGGGCCGCTATACGCACCGACGCGCCGGTCTGGAGGGTCGCGGCATGAATGTGTTCACGCGCAAGATTCGCGGATTTCGGCTGCTCGACCTGGTGGGCGTCAGTCTGCTGGTGATGATCATTCTGGGGGTGTATCTGGCCAAGACCTTGGCTGGGCGTGAGCGCGCCGAGATTGCGACTGTCGAGCGCGAAATCAAGACGGTGAAGGCCCGCATTCGCCTCCTGCAGGCCGAGGTCGCACACCTTGAGCAACCGGGACGGATCGAGCGGCTGTCTGTCGCCTATCTGAAAATGGAGACGGTGCCGGCCAGCCGTGAGGCAACTGCCGAGCAACTCGCCGATCTGGCCCGCGCGGGGCCCGCCCCCAAGGCTGATGCGGTGTCTGCCGTCGCCACCATGGTGGATGGAACCGGGGTGACCCCGGGTGTTCCGCCGCCGCCGCCGGCCGAGGCGCGGCCCGCCCAGTTGGCAGAGGCTGCGCGATGAGTCTCAATCAGCCGTCCATCGGCCGCTCCGGGCTGCCACGTTGGCTGATCGAACGCATCTGGGGCCTGGAGCACGCGTTCGAGCGCGCCCGGGCATCGGGCCGGGCGGAGGACGACACCCGCCTGCGCATCTTCTTTGTTCTAGCGTTGTTCTCGCTACTTTTTGTGACCCTGGCGATCGGGGCGACCCGGGCAGCGGTGTTCTCGGACGCGGCGCGCAACATCGGCAACGTGGCCCCTGTCGGCGCGTCGCGAGCTGATCTGGTGGACCGCAACGGGCGCATGCTGGCGGCCAATCTGGTGCACTACGGTCTCTACATCGATCCGCGCGAAATCTGGGACCAGCCGGAGACCCGGCGCGGACTTTTGCAGATGTTGCCTGATCTGGACGCGGCGCGGCTGGAGCGCGCACTCAGGGGTAATCGTAGAGTATTCGTGATGGGGGCCCTTGACCCCGGTGACCGCAATCGGGTGCACGGCCTGGGCTTGC
>JANORH010000196.1:0-5354 GCA_031415215.1 Alphaproteobacteria bacterium
CGCCGCCCAGGCCGCTCTGCGACACCAACACGCCTTTGGCGTTGGTTTTTGCGATGACCGCGTTGCGCGCCTTCTGGTTGGTCATGTAGGCCTCGACGCGGCCCGGCGAGACGCTGTGGGTCGAGAGGATCGCCACCTTGGCCTGATAGCCCGGCTTGGGTTCCACGCTGAGTTCCGGTCGCGCCGTGATCAGGTAGGTGCGCGCGTCCGAGACCATCGACCGCAACTTCTCAAAGACCGCTGCGGCCTCCGCCTGATTGCTTGGCGGCGTGTCGTAGCTTGAGAGCCCCGTAATCGGGGTGACGAAGTAGAACTCGCCACCTGGACCCAGGCTCGTCGACCAGGCCTGGCGGTTCTTGACCCCGCCTTTGATCCGCACGGGATTGACCGTGTTCTTTAGCCAGTCCTGGTACGCCTGTTCCTGGCCGGGCTTCACGTGCACGAGCACGACTTCCATGGTCTGGGGCGCGGCGGGCTGCTGTGCCAGGGCCGCGCTTGACGCCACCGTGGCGATCACCAGGCCGCCAACACCAACAATAATCTTTAAACTACGATCAAACATATTCATGGTATGTCTCCCTAGCTTTGATTGTTGAGTTTTTTACTCCGAGATACAGAAAATCAGGCCAATTCGAAGCTAACAGTACTTCAGACCGCATGGGCGGCGTGAAGGGCCATCCGTCGAGGCCGCGACCTAGACGGCCCTTCAGACGCCCATGATGATCTTGGCAGCGGAGTGCCAGAAGGGCGTGTCCCACAGGGCGTGAACTGCAGGAGTTTGAGTGCCTGTCGTCATTGGTTCCCCCCGAGACGCATGATGAAATTGCGCGCTCCTGGCGTCGCCCTGTCAACTGTTTTTGACGGGATTGTAAAAATAGGGTGGGGTCACTGACCGAGGCTTCGCCGAACGGCCGTTGTGGGTCGTTCTTTCGCGTTGGGTTCGGGCCAGCAAGCAGGCGTTCCGGCTCGGTGCCGGCAAGCAGACCCTCCCAAAGGCTGTTCAAGGGGGGATCTCTGACATTCCCCTTGCTGCCTCATTCCTTCGCCTCAATGGTGCTGCCGAAGCGGCGTGAGCCAGTGACGCGTTAGCGACGAAGGGGCGAAGGGCATGGCAAACAGCGAAATCTTGAATGGTATCTGGAGGTATCCGATCAAGTCGATGATGGGCGAGGAGGTGCAAGTCGCTGAGGTGACGGCGCGCGGATTGGCGGGAGACCGCGCCTACGCCTTCGTGGATCAGGCGTCCAACCGTACCGCCGCCGTCAGGACCTGGGCGTCCGGCTTCATGAGCTATCGCGCGACTTTTGCGGAAGAGCCTCAAGCAGGCCAACCGGCACCGGCGGTGCGTATCACGAGCCCGGACGGCGAAACACTCATGACCTCACAGCTGGACATCGACGAGCGCCTGTCGGAGCGGTTCGACCGACCGCTCAGCCTGACGTCGCACGCGCCTGCTGGCCTACTGACCGAGTTTCCGGCCGGGACTTTTGCCGGAGCGGCGTCAGAGCTGACCGAGGCGCCATTGGCCACTGGCGCGCCGGAGGGGACATTTTTCGATCTTGCATGCATTCATCTGGTTGCGACCTCGACCATCGACCATCTCAAGAGCCTCTATCCGCAGGGCCAGGTCGACGTCAGGCGTTTTCGCCCCAACATCGTGGTTCAGACCGAGGGCGAGCCCTTCGTGGAGAACACCTGGACCGGTCGGCGGGTGGCCATTGGAAATCGGGTTGTCTTGAAGGTGACCATCCCATGCCCCCGATGCGTGAACGTCACCTTGGCCCAGGACGGACTGTCACGCGCGCCGCAGCTTCTGCGGGGTATCGCTCAGCGTAACATGGTCGATCTAGGCGACTTCGGCAGCCTCCCCTGCGTGGGGGTCTATGCCGATATTGTGGAGCCGGGCCCCATCAAAAAGGGCGATGCCATCCGCTGGCTCGACTAGGAAAGTCAATCGCAGGGAGCTGGCTGGAGCTTCGCAATCTGCCCTGGCCGGTTCAGGTCCGCGACGGTGCAGCCCCGGTCTTCGGGCCAGCGCCCGCACCGGACGTTGTCGCCACAGGCCGGACTGATCTTCCCCCGAAAAAGTGGACGGGGTTAGGCCGCTCTGCGTTCCATCTCTTCCGGGCTGAGATAGCCCAAGGCTGAGTGCAGGCGACAGGGGTTATAGAAGCCTTCGATGTATTGGAACAGATCGCGCCGGGCCTGGTCGCGGGTGGCGTAGACCCGGTGGTGGACGCGCTCGGTCTTGAGCGTGTGGAAGAAGCTTTCCATCGGTGCGTTGTCCCAGCAGTCCCCCTTGCGGCTCATGGTGGGCGTGCCTGGCGCGCTCGCCTATTTGGCGGGGGTGATGGAGCAGGCGCATCTCGAACGGGCCTCGCTGCTAAGCCTGCCCGAAGGCTTTATCCAAGGTTATCTGACTGATGGCGAAGCGGCCCGTCAGAACGCGCTCGATCTGCGCTCACCACGGTTCGTGAACCTCCTCGACCAACTGCCCGAGCGCGCCAACGACCGTCGTAGGCCTCATCGAGGCGGAGGACGACGACCTCTGCGGGGCGCGGTCCCCCTCCCGCCGCTTCGCGGGGGAGATAAGGGGACGACCTTGAGGCGCGAGGACCTTGGGCAACCCGGGAGATTGAGACATGACCCAAATCCTTCGCCCCTTCGACGCGCTGAGTATCTGGATACCCCCGAAGCAGTGGCCGAATACCTCATCGCCGCCTTCGAGAGCGGGGAGCAGGCCGCGATAGCCGATGCCTTGGGGGTGGTCGCCAAGGCGCGCCGGATGACCCAGCTTTCACGTGACACCGGTCTGGCCCGCCCCGCCCTCTATCGCGCGCCAAGCCCTGAAGGTCGTCCTGAGTTCGCGACGGTGCTCAAGGTATTGCGTGCGTTGGGCGTGCGGCTTACGCCAGAGGTCGCTTAGAAGCCGTAGCAATCACAAGGGAAACACCGCCGATGTCGGGGATGAACTTCAGTCGATGGGCCTCCGGGGTCGGGACGGCGATTGTTCTGGCCTTGATGTTGGCCGGAACCTCGGCGGCCCGGGCGGCACCCTTGGCCGACAACGCCCTGGAAGCGGCGATTGCGGAAAGTCATAAGGCACTTCGGGCCATTCTGAATGGCGAACCCAAGCTCTATGAGGCGTTATTCGCCGACCGCGACGACATCACGTTGGGCAACCCGTTTGGACCCTATGCCAAGGGTAAGGTGGAGGTCGCAAAGACCCTGGCGGGCGCGGCATCCAAGTATCGCGACGGCGAGGTTCTCGGCGTTGATCGGGTAGCAACGTACGTGAATGACAATCTGGCCTGCATTGTTGAGGGCGAGCACCTTCGGGCGAAGGTGGGTACGAGCGAGGAGCTTTCCGTGTTCAGCACCAGGGTCACCAGCGTCTATGAACGGTCGGCAGGCCATTGGAGACTGGTGCACCGCCATGCCGATCCGATCACGACGCAGCGACCGGCGGAATCGGTGTTGGGGAGATAAGCGTCGAGGCGACGGAACCCACCGGCGCCGCAACGTAACCCTTGGCCCCTCGGTTGCGGCGCACAAGAACGCATGCTAGTAGGCGCGCGGCTTAGGGACAGGGGCAACTTCGAGCTCCAGGACCGAAGTGCTTTTTTCAAGCACTTTCAAGCCTTTAGTCGCGGCGGACTGCTCCGTTCGCGGCACGTGAAACACGACCCGGGCGGATATCAGTGGCCGAAGACTCCAACCTGTCGAATGTGGGCGCGCGTTACGCCCAGGCTCTGTTCGACCTTGCGAACGACCAGAAGCAGGTTGCCGCCGTCGAGGCGGACCTGAACTCGCTGAAAACGGCGTTGGCCGACTCCAAGGACCTGCGCACGCTGCTGGGCTCGCCGACCTTCGGGGCCGATGACAAGGCCAAGGGCCTGGCCGGGATCGCCGCCAAGGCCAAGTTCAATGCCACGACGAAGAAATTTCTCGGCCTGCTGGCCGCAAACGGCCGGGCCGCCGCCCTGCCCGCAGTGATCACGGGCTTCGCCAAGCTGTCGGCCAATGCGCGCGGTGCGGTTTTTGCCGAGGTGACCACTGCTGTGGCGTTGAGCGCCGCCCAGGAAAAGGGTGTGGCCGCAGCACTGCGCCAGTCCCTGGGCAAGGATCCTGAAATCACGACCCGCGTCGACCCCGCCATTCTGGGTGGGATCAAGGTGAAGGTCGGTTCCCGACAGTTCGATGCTTCGCTTCGCTCGAAGCTCGACTCCCTCAAGTTCGCCCTCAAGAGAGCGTAAGACACATGGACATCCGCGCCGCCGAAATTTCGGCCATCCTCAAGTCGCAAATCGCCAACTTCGGCGAGGAAGCCGACGTCTCGGACGTGGGCTCGGTGCTCTCCGTCGGTGACGGTATCGCCCGCGTCTATGGTCTGGACAATGTCCAGGCCGGTGAAATGGTCGAGTTCCCCAAGGCCGGCGTGAAGGGCATGGCGCTGAACCTGGAGCGTGACAACGTCGGCGTCGTGATCTTCGGTCAGGACCAGGCGATTTCGGAAGGCGACGAAGTCCGCCGCCTGTCGGAAATCGTGGACGTGCCGGTGGGCCGGGGCCTGCTGGGCCGCGTGGTCAATCCGCTGGGCGAACCCATCGACGGCAAAGGGCCGCTGAAGAATGTGGCCGAGCGTCGCCGCGTGGACGTGAAGGCCCCCGGCATCATCCCGCGCAAGTCGGTGCACGAGCCTGTGCAGACCGGCCTGAAGGCCATCGACACCCTGATCCCCATCGGCCGTGGCCAACGCGAGCTGATCATCGGTGACCGCCAGACCGGCAAGACCGCCGTGGCCATCGACACGATCCTGAACCAGAAGGAAATCAACGCCGGCACGGACGAGAGCGCCAAGCTCTATTGTATCTATGTCGCCATCGGCCAGAAGCGTTCCACCGTCGCCCAGATCGTCAAGACTTTGGAAGAGCGCGGCGCGCTTGACTATACGATCATCGTGTCGGCCACGGCGTCGGAGCCCGCGCCTTTGCAATTCCTGGCACCGTTCGCGGGTTGCGCCATGGGCGAGTGGTTCCGCGACAACGGCATGCACGCCGTCATCATCTATGACGACCTGTCCAAGCAGGCCGTGGCCTATCGCCAGATGAGCCTGTTGCTGCGCCGCCCGCCGGGCCGCGAAGCCTATCCGGGCGACGTGTTCTATCTGCACTCCCGTTTGCTGGAGCGGGCCGCCAAGCTGAACGAGGCCAATGGGTCCGGTTCGCTGACGGCACTGCCGCTGATCGAAACCCAGGCCAACGACGTGTCGGCCTATATTCCGACCAACGTGATCTCGATCACCGACGGCCAGATCTTCCTGGAAACCGACCTGTTCTTCCAGGGCATCCGCC
>JANORH010000197.1:0-26506 GCA_031415215.1 Alphaproteobacteria bacterium
GTATAGCGGGTCTGGGCGTTGGTGACCTCAAGGTCGACGGCTTTACAGACATACTTCAGCTTTTCGTTACGCAGCAGGGCACCTGGCAGCATCCCGGCCTCGCACAATACCTGGAAGCCGTTGCAGATCCCGACGGTGGCCACGCCGCGTTCGGCGGCGGCTTTCACCTCGGCCATGATCGGTGATAGCGAGGCCATGGCCCCGCAGCGCAAGTAGTCGCCATAGGAAAATCCGCCCGGCAGCACGATCAGGTCAACCGCGTCGGGCAGGGCGGTATCGCCGTGCCAGACCATATCGACGTGAGCACCCGTGGACCGCTCGATGGCCACCTTGCAGTCACGGTCGCAGTTGGAGCCGGGGAAGACAATGACGGCGGCTTTCATGACTTTCGTCTCCAGGTTTTCAGGCTCTCGAGATAGGCCATGATGCGGTCATAGCCCTTGCGGTCGCCGTATGGGCAGCCGGTGGTGATCACTTCTCCGCCCAGCGCCTTCTGCATCATGATCGCCGGGTGGCCGGGCGCGCCCTTGACGGTGATCAGGTAGGATGTCCGGCCATCGGCGCTGGAGTAAAACAGGTAGGGCTCGGCGGGGGCTTTTGGCGCAGGTATCAGCTCTGGTTGGGTCGTCAGTGCGGCGACCTGGGTCTTGAATGGCTGGGCGCAGTCCAGAGCCAGGTAGGTGGGCTCCGCGTCCACGCCCGGCGTGCAGGCTGTGAGCGTGAGGGCGGCGAACAGCGCCGCCCGGTCTTTCACGCCAGCTCCACGCGGTAGCTTTCGATCACGGTGTTGGCCAGCAGCTTCTCGCACATGGCTTTCACCTCGGATTCGGCCGCCGCAGGGTCGGTGGCGGCCAGGTCGAACTCGATGGTGCGACCGACGCGGACGTGTTCCACGCCGCCCCAGCCCAGACCGTGCAGGGCCTGTTCAACCGCCTTGCCCTGGACGTCGAGGACGCCGGGTTTCAGAAATACGTGGACCTTCGCGCGCATCAGGATTGAAGCCTCAAATGAGTGTGCAGTTTTTGCATTTCCCCTCCCCCGACGGGGGAGGAGAGAACGTTGGTGCGCATCCTGAAACGCTAGTGGAGGCCTCCCTGAATGACGGTGGGCATTTCCTTCATGATGCCGAGACGGCGCGCGACCTCGGTGTAGCTCTCGATGACATTTCCCAGGTCGCGGCGGAAACGGTCCTTGTCGAGCTTTTCGTTGGTGACGCTGTCCCACAGGCGGCAGCTGTCGGGGCTGATCTCGTCGGCCAGGATGGTGCGCGGGAAGTCGTTTTCGTAGATGCGCCCGTACTCGACCTTGAAATCGACCAAGGTGATGCCGACACCGGCAAACAGGCCGGTGAGGTAGTCGTTGATGCGCAGGGTGATGGCCATCATGTCGTCGATCTCCTGGGTCGAGGCCCAGTTGAACGCGGTGATGTGCTCCTCGGTGACCAGAGGATCGTGGAGCTTGTCGTCCTTCAGGCAGAATTCGATGATCGAGCGCGGCAGGGGCTGGCCCTCGGGGATACCCAGGCGGGTGGCCAGCGAGCCGGCCGCGATATTGCGGCAGATCACCTCCAGCGGGATGATCTCGACTTCCTTGATCAGTTGTTCGCGCAGGTTCATCCGCTTGATGAAGTGGTTCTGGACACCGATGCCGGTCAGCCGGGTCATGATGTATTCGCTGATGCGATTGTTGATCACGCCCTTGCCCTCCAGCACCGCTTTTTTGGTGGCATCGAAGGCGGTGGTATCGTCCTTGAAGTACTGGATCAGGGTGCCTGGCTCAGGACCCTCATAGAGGATCTTGGCCTTGCCCTCGTAGATCTTCTTACGGCGGGTCATCGTGCGGCCTTC
This sequence comes from Alphaproteobacteria bacterium, assembly GCA_031415215.1. GTDB lineage: Bacteria > Pseudomonadota > Alphaproteobacteria > Caulobacterales > Caulobacteraceae > Phenylobacterium. The sequence continues at coordinate 1,848 of JANORH010000197.1, forward strand.
TCCATGGCGAGGACTAACCCTTAGTCGGTGGAACAAAAACGCGCGCGACATAATGCTCGCGCGCGGCTCCGACTCGGCCTCTCGCCCCATTCAGGCGTCGCAATTTTAGCGAAAGCCGACGTCCGGCGCAAACTGCCTCAACACTGCCGCTTTCCATTGCGGCCCGGTCCGGTGCAATATATGTGATCGCCCGCCTCGAGACGTTGACCCCCAAGGATCCGATGACGAGTTTTGACGACCGCGAAAAGGGCTTTGAGAAGAAGTTCGCCCTCGATCAGGAGCAGGACTTCAAGGCTCACGCGCGTCGCAACCGGGCGCTGGGTCAATGGGCTGCCGGTCTGATGGGCCTAGAAGGCGCGCAGGTCGATGAATATGCCAAGGCCGTCGTGAAGTCGGACTTCGAGCTGCCGGGCGACGAGGATGTGTTCCGCAAGGTCTTCGAAGACCTGAAAGGCTCGGGCGTCACCGTCTCCGAAAGCGAAGTCCGCATGAAGATGGCCGAAATGCTGGCCCAGGCCCGCGAGAGTGTTCGTTCGGGCAGTTAGGTCTGAGCCGCCTCAAGGATGGGGCGGCTTACCTTCTTCGGCACGATCATGGACCAGGCCTCGCGAACCAGGTCTGCGAGTTCGTCTGGCTCGATGTCTTCCAACACCACATAGCTCCGGACGCCCGTTCCGACCGGGCACTTCTGGAAGGTCTTGGGCCGCACCTCGAACAGGAAGTGCTGGTGATCCTTGTCGAGTTTCAGAACCACGCGGCCGTTCCAGCGCAGCGCGAACGACTTTTTTCGGACCTGAAACCACGGCTCGCCCCGGTATTCGGTTTCCCAGGCGCCGGGCAGGCTCAGGCTGACGCTGCGGAGATCTTCGAAGCTTGCGATGCCTTGGCCTCCTCATGCTCCCCGAACACGCGGGCGAAGATGCGGTCGACGTTCTTGAAGTGATAGCCGAGGTCGAACAACTCGCCCAGTTCGGCGGCTGACAGGGTGATCTCGGGGTCGGCGATCAGGAAATCGAGGAAATTGCCCTCGCCCCGCCAGACCTTCATGGCGTTGCGCTGGACGGCCGCATAGGACGCCTCGCGGGAGAGGCCCTTCTGGGTGAGGCCCAGCAGGACCCGTTGCGAATGAACAAGGCCACCCAGGCGGTCGAGGTTCTTCGCCATGTTCTCCGGATAGATCACCAGCCGTTCCATGACGCTGGCCAGCCGGCGGAGCGCAAAGTCCAGGTGCACCGTGGCGTCAGGCGCAATGCCGCGCTCGACCGAGGAGTGGCTGATGTCGCGCTCATGCCACAGCGCCACATTCTCCATGGCCGGCATCACCGCCGAGCGGACCAGACGCGCCAGACCGGTGAGGTTTTCGGTCAGGATCGGGTTGCGTTTGTGCGGCATGGCGCTGGAGCCCTTCTGGCCGGGATCGAAGGGTTCCTCGGCCTCCAGCACCTCGGTGCGCTGCAGGTGGCGGATTTCGATGGCGAGGCGCTCGATGGAGCTGGCGACGACGCCGAGGGCCGCGAAATAGGCGGCGTGGCGGTCGCGGGGGATGACCTGGGTGGACACAGGCTCGACGGCCAGTCCCAGTTTTTCCGCCACATAGGCCTCAACCTCGGGGGCCACGTTGGCAAAAGTGCCGACCGCGCCGGAAATGGCGCACGTGGCGATCTCGAATTTCGCCATCGCGAGCCGCTCCTTAGCGCGCACGAACTCGGCGTAGTGGCCGGCGAGCTTCAAGCCAAAGGTAGTAGGCTCGGCGTGGATGGCGTGGCTGCGGCCGACGGTGGGCGTCAGGCGGTGCTCGTACGCCCGGCGCTTCAGCGCCGCGAGCAGCAAGTCGACGTCTTCCATCAACAGGTCCGTGGCCCGGCACAGCTGGACGGCCAGCGCGGTGTCATTGACGTCAGATGAGGTCATGCCCTGGTGCAGGAAGCGGGCCTCGGGGCCAACGACTTCGGTGACGTGGGTCAGGAAAGCGATGACGTCGTGTTTGACCTCGCGCTCGATCTCGTCGATGCGGTCAGCGTTCCAGATAGCGTCCCCGCCCTTGGCCCAGATGACCTGGGCGGCCTCTTTCGGGATCACACCCAGATCCGCCATGGCGTCGGCGGCATGAGCCTCAATTTCGAACATGATTTTAAAGCGCGTCTCCGCGCTCCAGATGGCGGCGGCTTCTTGGCGGGCATAACGAGGGATCATGGGGCGGGGTATCCAGCCGGACCCCGCCCCAAGTCAAATTTTATTCCGGAGCTAGACCTCGCCGCGATCGGCCCGCGCCTGGGCCAGCGCTCTGCTGAGGCCAAACGAGCCAAGGAAGTAGTGGAGGGCACCCCACAGGCTGACGGCATAAGCCACTATAATTCCATGCCGGGTGGCCAGGACCAGCGAGCCATTGCAGGCCGCAGCCGCCTCTGCCGAGGCACCAGTCGGCGCGACGCCGCCGGGACAAGCAGCCTGGAAGCTGGTGGCCTCGCTGGCAAACATGTGCTGGACCGCAGCCCAGAAGCCGGCCTGATCAGGGTGGGCGAAGTGGAAAGCGGCGAAATGGTCAATCACCCAACCCGCGAACGGGGGACCTGCGCCAAGCGCAATCAGGTTGACGAAGAACAACAGGATCGCGGTCGCCGTCGCGCGTCGATAGGTCGGCACCATGTTCTGCACCACCCCGAACGTCGGGCCGAGGTAGACATAAGAAAACAGGCCCGGCAGCAGCAGGAACAATGCCGCCATCTGCCAGGTGGGGGCCATATAGACCGCGACAATGAACGGGAAAGCCAGCGTGATCCCGATGGCCGGCACCAGCGAATACCAATGGGGCCCGAACTTCGCCAACCGGTCGGTCAGCCAGCCGCCGAGCAGGGTGCCTGCGCCGCTGGATATGCCTGCGACCAGTCCGGTTATCATGCCGACCTCGCCATAGGACAGATTGAAGGCGCGGATAAAGTAGGGCGGTGAGAATTGACCCCCGCCATAGCCAGCGAACGACACGAGGGTGACGCCCAACACCATGTTGAGCACGGGCCACTTGCCGAACAGTGTGGCGACGACCGCCCCCATCTCCTTGAATTCGTCAGATAGCGAATAGGGCGGTCGTTCGCGAACCGGTGCCGTGCCAGCGCCGGGCTCGGAGTGGCCTCGCGGCGGTTCCTTGATCACCATCTTGAGGGCGATGGCGATGGCGATCCCTGGTACGCCCACCAGCATGAAAGCTGTCCGCCACGAGAAGTGGTCCAACATCACACCACCGATCATGGCACCGAACATGGAGCCCAGCGGAATGCCGAACGAATAGACCGCCAACGCCGACGCGCGCTTCTTCGGTTCAAAATAATCGCTGATCAGCGAGTGCGCCGGCGGCGACAGCCCGGCCTCTCCCACGCCGACGCCAAACCGGTAGGCGGCCAGCTGGGCAAAGGTCGCCGCCGTGCCGCAGAGCGCAGTAAATCCCGACCAGATGACGATCGAGACAGCGATAATATTCACCCGGTTGAACCGCTCTGCCAGCCGCGCGATCGGGATGCCCAGCAGGGTGTAGAGCAGAGCGAAATAGAGCCCGCCCAGCAGACCCAGCTGGGTATCGGATATCTTCAGGTCGACCTTGATGGCCTGGCCGATGGTCGAGATGATCGTGCGATCAACAAAGTTCAGCGTGTAGGCCACTACCAGCAGGATCAGCACCAGGCGCTTGTAGCTATCGCTGTAGAACGGTTGGACGGCGGACGCAGCCGCCTCCGGTGTGGTGGTGCTGGATGCCATCAACGATTCCCCGGTACTGAACACGCGCCCCGACCGCAGCGCGGGTAGGGGTCCTTAAGCTGAGGACGTTAGCGGGGTGCGTGGCGCAGGGGTAGGGGGAAGGTTGCGCGCTTCACCCGCCACTCGCCGCCAACGCGGCCAGCAGCGCGTCGCGGAGTTTGGTGCGTTCGACTTTACCTCTCACGTTGCGCGGGATCTCGTCGACCCATGCGAAGCGGTTGGGCGGGAGGCCCGGATAGCCGCCCAGGTGGGGCGCGAGGGTCTCACGGTCAAAACCGGGTTCCGTCACGACGGCGAGCCAGCAGTCATCAAGGCCTGTCTTGTTGGGAACTGCGAAGGCGGCGGCGTCCCGGACGCCGGGACACACCAGCGCCGCATCTTCAAGGAAGGTCGGCATGAACTTGCCGACCTCGGCCAAGATCATGCGGTCATCGACGCGGCCCCCGAGAATGATACGACCGTCAGAGAGGCGTCGACCGATATCGCGCGTGTAGAACCATCCGTCTCTGAAACGCTCGGCGCTGGCCTGCGGATCATTGAGGTAGCCATCGGCGACGCGATCCCCTCGGATACGGATTTCGCCGGACTGGCCGTCCTCGACCGGATTGCCATCCTCGTCGAGGAATTCCAGGAACGCTCCGTTCAAAGCGACCCCGACGTAGCCTGGGTCATCGTCCAGCCAGCTCGCCAGCCCCGCAGTGGTGGTGGTGGCTTCTGTTGCGCCGTAACTGACCCTGATATCAGGGGTCACGCGCAGTCGGGCCTCGCGGGCGAGGCTGGCGGGCAGACGCGCGCCGCCTACATAGACGCGCCAACCCGCCCGCGGCAGGAAACCGGGCGGCAGGTGAGCCAGAATTTGGCGCAATTGGGTTGGCGTACAGCCAACGAACCCCGCCGGGTGGGCCTCCATGATAGCTGCAAGGTCCAACGGGCCGACCCCCCCGGTCAGTGTCGCACCCTTGCTCCAGGCGGAAACGGCAATGAAATATCCCTGAAGCGCAGAGACGGTCGTGAGCGGGACCCAGACATCGTGCAGTCCGCCGCCCCGGCTGCCGATATAGGCCAAGGTTGCTGCCTGAATACGTTTCCAGGGCAGCGCAACCCGGCGCGGCGTGCGGGTCGTCCCGGACGACAACATGACGCGGCCAATGGCCTCGGGATCGAGCTGGAGAACAGGCAAGGGGGCTGCATCTGCCGCGCGCGCCCCGGCGATCCAGTCTCGCGTCAGGGTGACCAGGCGCGGACCGGGGCTGTCGGTTCCAGCGTCCGGACGATCCTGAATCAGGCGAATCTCTGCGCCAGGGTCGTTGAACGGGCTGGACGGAATGCCCAGGCGCGCCATCGCTGCCATCAGCACATAGGTCAGCACCGGGTCATCCATGGCAATGGAGACGACGTTGGTCTGGCGACCTATGCCCAGTGCGGCGAGCGCGGCCCCGAAGCGGTCGATCTCGGCATTGAATGCGGCATAGGTCAGCGTACTCGAAGGTGTGATGACCGCGAGCGCGCGTGGGGTCAGATGGGCATGGTCGCGGATGAAACCGTCAAACATGGCGCGAGGTTAGCGCCGGAATGAGCGCGCCGTGAAGCCCCTGGAAAGTCTCGACCTTAGCTGACGGTGTCTTCGCGGATGGTCTTTCGCGCCCGCCAGAAGCAAGCGAAGGCCACCAGACCGCTGCCGGCCGAGACGATCAGGGCCCAGCGGACGCCCTCGGCGGTGCCCATCCCAAGGCCTTTGTTGAACCAGTCAGAGAGCAGGCCCACCGCCAACGGGCCCAGGCCCAGACCGATCAGGTTGATCACGAACAGAAGGATGGCAGCGGCGGTCGCGCGCATGTGTGGGGGCACCACGGACTGTCCTGTGCCATAGACCGGGCCGTACCAAAGGGTGCCCAGGAACCCGTTGATCCCCAGAATGCACAGCGCGACGGCCGCCGAGTCGATGGACACTGCCGTTATGTAGATCGGGATGGTGATGAGGCTGGCGATGGCCGGCGTCACCATATAGGCGCGCAGATCGTTACGGCCATATTTGTCGGCAATCCAGCCGCCGACGATAGAGCCGATGGCTCCGGTCGTCCCGCTGATCAGGCCCAGCGCCAGACCCAGGAAGCCCACCGATTTGAGGTCATAACCCAGAACCAGGCCGAAATGGGTGGCGAGGCTCTGGATTTCTGCCGGGTGATTGCGAAGGAAAAATGACGCCGTGAACGGGGCGTGGCCATAGCCGATGAAGGCTTTCACAGCGGCAGCAAAGGCGATGTACCAGAAGGTCTTGCGCTTTGAGAGGTAGCGCATGGTCTCACCGAAGGTGGCGGTGGTTGAGGCCGCGACCTTGCGCGCATGCTCGGCCATCAGCCGTCGGGGTTCTTTCAGTGTGAACATCGCCAGGACCGCGAACACGATACCCGGGACGCCAGCCACCAGAAACGCCGTACGCCAGCCATAGGCGTCGGCTACCAGTCCACCCATGACCAGGCCCATCAGTCCGCCAATCGGCGTGCCCATGGAATAGAAGGCCAGCGCCGAAGCGCGCTTTTCCTTGGGCACATAGTCGGCGATCAGCGAGTGGGCGGGGGGCGTACAGCCGGCCTCGCCAACGCCGACGCCGATGCGGAAGAAGATCAGCTGCCAGAAGTTGGTGGCGACGGCGCACAGCGCCGTGAAACCGCTCCAGACCGCTACGGCCGAGCCGATGATGATCGGGCGGTTGCTGCGTTCGGCCAGCCGGGCAATGGGAATGCCAAGGACGGTGTAGAACAGAGCGAACGCCAGGCCGCTCATCAGGCCCAGCTGCCAGTCGGCGAGGCCCAGTTCGAGCTTGATGGGTTCAGCCAGGATGTTGATGACCTGGCGATCCAGGAAGTTGATCGCGTAGATGCCCAGCAGCAGCCACATGGCGTAGCGGGTGTAACCCCTGCTGAACGGGACCGCAGGCGCCTCGGCAGCAACACCGGGGTTCACGGCTTCGGTCATGGAGGACGCTTCCTGGGCTACATTTGTTGTTGGGCGCGACTAGACTGTGCCTGTCGATGTTCGGCAAGCGTGCAAGTGTTTCAGCGTCGAAGCATGGAGATGGGGTCGCGATGGAGTTGGTGGTCGGAACCAAGGCGTGGTCGACGTGGTCGATGCGGCCCTGGCTAGTGCTGAAACACACCGGCGCGCCGTTTACCGAGGTGGTTATCGCGCTGCGGCAGGAGAACGGGGTCAGCGCGGACCGGATCCAGGCGCACTCGCCGTCAGGACTGGTGCCGGTGCTGAACGACGGAGACCTGACGATCTGGGACACGTTGGCGATCTGTGAATATCTGGCGGAGCAGTTCCCTGGGTTATGGCCTGCGAATCCGGCCGCCCGCGCGCTGGCCAGGTCAGCGACCGCCGAGATGCATTCCGGATTTCAGGCCCTGCGGGCAGAGTGCCCGATGGCTCTGGAGATCGCGCCAAGGGTCGTTGAGCTGTCGGAGCCGACCCAGAAGAACATCGGTCGGATCGTGACCCTGTGGAGCGACATGTTGACCCGGTTTGGCGGGCCGTTCCTGGCCGGAGACTGGTCGATCGCCGACGCGTTCTATACGCCGGTCGCCAGCCGGTTCGAGACCTATGGGGTGAACCTGGCGGACTATGGCGACAGCGGAGTTGCAGCGGCCTATGGCCAGCGGTTGTTGCAAACGCCGGAGTATCTGGCGTGGCGGGCGGATGCGCTGGCGTGAGGCGGATTGTGGGCCTGCTGCAGGCGCTGGCCGCTGCGAGTTTCGTAAAATCAGGATAACCTCGCCGGGTTATACTGTATTCGCAGGGTCGACCGTAGCCGACTGAACCCGGAGTGCAGCCATGGATCAACACGCTGACGAGGGCGCGCAATCCGCGTTTGAGCTTGTCGCCGAGCTGACCAGCGATGTGATCGTACGGCTCAATCTCGAAGGGGTTTTGACCTACGTCTCGCCGTCTGTCCGGATGTATGGATATGCGCCTGAGGACCTTGTCGGGACGAATGGCATAAGTCTGTTCCACCCCGAGGATCAGGAGAAGCTGACTTCCAACATGGCCGAGCTGTTACTTGGCGGCTCTCTGCATGTGGGGGATGATTTTCAGCGGCAGCTGCGCAAGGCTGACGGCGATTGGGTCTGGGTCGAGACCTCACCGATGGTCCGGCGGGATTCGGCAGGGAAGCCTCTCGAAGTCATCGGAGTTATCCGCGACATTGCGCGTCGCCGGGCCGCAGAGGAAAACCTGCGCGAGCAGTCCCAGCTCTTCGAGGCGGCTTTTGTCCATTCGGCGATCGGCAAATGTATTATTGGTCTCGACGGCCAATTGCTTAGGGTGAACGCCGCTCAATGCCGTCTGAGCGGATATACCGAGGCCGAACTCTTTGCACTGGGGGCGCTGGCGTTCGACAACGTCGAAAATATTGAGGCCATGCGACAAACGCATACGCCCAGGTTGCTGGCCGGCGAGATCCAGAGCTATGCGTGCGTGACCCGTAGTCGGCGCGCCGATGGTACCTTTCACTGGGTCGAGTTTACCGTCGCTCTGGTCCGGGAAATTGACGGCTCTCCCAGATATTTTGTCGTCGAGATCCGGGACCTGACCGAGGCGCGTAACGCCAAGGCGTTGCTGGAAGACAGCGAGCTGCGTTTTCGGTTGATTGCTGAAAACACGTCGGATGTCATCGTTGTCTCCGACCTGGAAGGGCGGTTTACGTTTGTCGGGCCCTCCGTCCGATGGCTGGGTTATGAGCCAGAGCAGCTCATAGGTCGTGCCGCTGCGGATCATACTCACCCCGATGACATCGAGGCGGTGATCAGGGCCTTTTCGCGCCAGTTGCGACCGCGCGCGTCACCCCGGGACAATGAACGCATCAGGTGGCGGGGACGCCACGGGCTGACCGGCGAGTGGCTATGGATCGAATCCAGTCCCGGTCTGATCCGTGACCCGATCACCGGTGAGCCGACCAGCTTTATCGACGTGCTGCGCGATATCAGCGCCCAGGTACGGCAGGAGGAAGCCTTGGCCCGTGCCCAGGCCGAGGCGCTGACGGCGGCTGAGGCGCTGCGCGAGCGCGAGCGGCTCTACCGGATGATCGCCGAGAACATGACGGATGTTGTGATCCACAGTGATCGCGACGACAGGCTGGTCTTTGCGTCGCCCTCTGTACGCCTCTACGGCTATGAGCCAGAAGATCTGATCGGTTTGCACGCAGACGATCTGCTGCATCCTGACGATGCTGATGACGTGCAAACCCGGCGGGCGCTCGCGGATGCGGACAAGACGGTTCCGCCGCCGGAGGGACGACCGCACCGATATCGCGCCGCCAACGGCGACTGGGTCTGGCTGGAAGGTAGCCCCAGGGTGCTGATCGATGACGCCGGCGAGAACGTCGGCACCTTGAACGTGCTTCGCAACGTGACGGAATCCCGCGCCCAGGCCGAACTGTTCGAGGCTGCGTTTACCCATGCCCCTGTGGCCATGGCGCTGACCGGATTGGACGGGACATTCATCCAGGTCAACACGGCATCCAAACGGCTACTCGGGTACAAAGCGACCGAGCCTCTGACCCTGGTTGCGGCAGACATTGGACACCCGGAGGAGGCCGGGCTTGACGATCACCTCAATGCTCAGCTGCTTACGGGTGAGATTGATCGTTACGATGTAGAACGACGGTTTCATCTTGCGGACGGATCTTACAAGTGGGTCCGGATCGCACTGTCCGTGGTCAGAAATGTCGACGGATCGCCCAAATACTTCATCAGCCATGCCCAGGATCTTTCGGCTCGCAAGCAGGCGGAGGCCGCGCTGCAGGAGAGCGAAGCCCGCTATCGGATGATCGCGGAGACAACCTCGGACATGATCGCCGTCTCGGACCGCGACGCGAAGATTACCTATCTCAGTCCATCGATCCGGCAGCTGGGATTTGAGCAGGAAGACCTGCTGGGCAAGACTTTTACCGAGCACACCCACCCCGAAGATGCGGCCCGGATGTGGCGCATCCTGCAACGTCAGAAGCCGGGCATGCCGTCCGAGCGAGTTCGCTGGCGCGCCCGGCACAGGCTGACCGGCAATTGGGTCTGGTTGGAGTCCATGCCGACACGCTTGTGGGACGCCGTGAGTGGTGAGCCATCCGGCTTTCTGGACGTCATCCGCGATGTGAGCCTGCAGGTGCAGCAGGAAGATGCCCTGGCGAAAGCCCGGATTGATGCCGAGGCGGCCGCTTTGGTGAAGTCGCAGTTTCTGGCCAATATGAGCCACGAGATTCGTACGCCCCTGACGGCGGTGCTGGGCTATTCGGATATACTCAGCCGCGCGCCGGGACTGGATGAGAAGGCTCAGCGAACCGTTCAGCGTATCGCGGGTGCCGGCAGCGCCCTGCTGGCCATCGTCAACGACATTCTCGATTTCTCGAAACTGGAGGCCGGGCGGGTCGATGTGCGACCGGCGCCGACGGACCTTGCCGGCGTGGTCTCGGAGACCCTGGCGCTGTTCGAAAGCCCGGCTGCGGCCAAGGCGCTGAAATTGTCGGTCGAGCTGGCGCCCAGCCTGCCGGCGATCGTGATGCTGGACGCCGACCGGTTGCGGCAGCTGTTGGTCAATCTGATCGGCAATGCTGTGAAGTTTACCGATCAGGGTCGGGTGACTGTTCGCGTTGGGCCGCATAGCAACGATCAGATGTTGTTTTTCGAGGTCGAAGACACCGGACAGGGTCTGCGTCCAGAACAGTGTGCGGCCCTGTTTCAAAGGTTCAATCAGGTCGACGGATCCACGACTCGCCGTCATGGCGGCACAGGCCTGGGACTGGCGATCTGCAAGGGCCTTGTCGAGGCCATGGGCGGGGAGATCGGGGTGACCAGTCGATTGTCGGTCGGTTCAACGTTCCGCTTCACCACGCCGCTGGTGGTCGCTGAGCGTGTCGAAGTGTTGCCGATTGCGGTGGAGGTCTCGACTCTGGATGGTGCCCGTGTGCTGGTGGTCGATGACAACGACACCAATCGTGATCTGGCGCGGCGCATTCTGGAAGCGCTGGGTATGACGATCACCGAGGCCGACGGTGGCGCGTCAGCCCTGGTCCAGCTGGCCAAAGAGACCGTCGATGTCGTGCTGCTGGATTTGAGAATGCCGGATCTGGACGGGCTTGAGATTTTGCGGCGGTTGCGGTCGCAACCGGGCCCCAATCGCGATACGCCGGTGCTGGCTTTCACGGCCGATGCCATGCTGGGGCACGGGTCAAGCCTTGAGGATTTCGACGGCGTTGTGCTGAAGCCGATTGATGCAATGGCCTTGCTGGAAAGTCTGGCCGCAACCCTTGCCAGCAAAAGGCCGGTGAGCCATTCGGAACACGTGGTCGCGCAGGCCTGACCGCGCGACTTTGGGCTTCCATTCCGGGCTTGATCCCCCGATGCTGCCGATACGTTCGGCAGGGAGCAAATATGGAGCGCGGATCAGCCAGAGACTGTGGGTCTGACGTCGAGATTGATGAGGCGGCATTCGTACACCCCACATCCCAGATCTATGGAAAGGTTCAGATATCGGCGCAGGTTTCGATCTGGCCGAATGTCGTGGTGCGGGCTGAATCGCAAGAGGTGCGGATCGGTCGCGGAACCAACATCCAGGACTTCGTGATGATCCACATCGGCAACGGGACCGGCACGATCATCGGTGAGGATTGTTCAATCACGCATCATTGCACCCTGCATGGCTGCCGGATCGGCGACCGGGTGCTGGTTGGCATTGGGTCTACGGTGATGGATGGTTGCGAGATCGGCGACAACTGCATCATCGCCGGCCATGCATTTCTGAAAGAAGGCACGATCATCCCGGCCAATTCCATCGTCATGGGCGCGCCGGGCAGGGTGATCCGGGAGCGCAACAATGGGTCCGCGAACGCCTTCAATGCCTGGATGTACGCGCGCAACGCCGATGCCTATGCGCGGGGTGAGCACCGACTGTGGGCGAGTGATGCTTTCGCGGCGGACGCCAAGGTGGAGCGAGCGAGGTTGGAGGGGCTGTTCGCGGCTGGTTAGGGGGCGGACCGCCCTCTCTACCTTCCCCGACTACTCATCATGGCCCGGGCAAGTCGGGCCATGATGAATTACTTTCAGTTTCAGTATTCTACGAAAGCGTTGAGCAGCCTCTATTCCGCAGCCATCGGCAGGATCACCGCTTCGCGACCACCGCGCACCAGGCCCCCGGGCAAGGCACCGGTGTGTTTGCCGTCTTCGAAGGTCACCTGGCCGGATTTCACGGTGTAGCGGTAACCCTCGGTGCGCTGGACCAGGCGTTTGCCGCCGGCGGGAAGGTCGGCGATCGCTTCCGGGCGGAACAGGCGGAGTGCCTCGAAGTCGATGACATTCACGTCGGCCAGCAGGCCGGGCTTGAGCTGGCCGCGATCATTCAGGCCATAGGCCTGGGCGGTGTCGCTGGTCAGCTTGCGGACCAGGAATTCCAGCGGGAACTGGTCGCCCTTGGTGCGGTCGCGAGCCCAGTGGGTGAGGATGAAGGTGGGCATGCCGGCGTCGGCAATGACGCCGCAGTGAGCCCCGCCGTCCGACAGGCCGAACAGCACATTGGGGTGCTGCATGTTCTTGCGGAAGAAGTCGAAGTTATAGGTCTGGTAGCCGCCGAGCGGCTGGTAGAACAGCTCATCGCCGCCGCCACTGCGCATCAGGTCGTACATCATCTCCAGCGGCGGAACGCCCGCCGCCTCGGCCAGACCCGCCACGCTCTGTTCGCGGTCCGGCTCGTAGTTCGGCGCATCGCCCAGAGGGAACACCCGCCAGAGCAGGTCTTCAGCGCCGCGCTTCATCGCGCCGCCACGCATGGCGCTGTCTTCCGAGAGCAGGGCCGTCCGGATCTCCGGCCTGGCCATGGCGACCAGTTTGTCTTCCAGCGACAGGTGCGCGAGCTCGCGCCGCCAGGTCGGATTGGCGATGAAGACGTGGAAATTCGAGGTCAATCCCTGCAGGATGCCCGTCGGTCGCCCGGCGATCTGGGGCCGGATATCCATGCCCTCGGCGCGGGATTCCTCGGCGATGTTGTACATCTTGTCGCCTTCGTAGGCGCCGGCCGAGGTGGCGACCAGGGTCACCGGCAGGCCGGTCTGTTCGGCGAAGCCCTTGACCCACTTCCACTCATCGTCGTCGCCAAGATGGTCGGATACCATTTCGAAGACACCGTGACGCAGGCCCTTCATCGACATGCCCAGCGCCAGCATCTCATCCGAACCTGCGAAAGTGCCCGGCATGTGGACGCCCTTCAGGTCCTTGTGCAGCAGGGTCCGAGAGGTAGAGAACCCCAGCGCGCCGGCCTCGACGCCCTCGCGCACAAGGGCCGCCATTTGCGCGATCTCGGCGGCGTTCGGCTGGTAGTCGGTGTTGCAGCGATCACCCAGCACATAGGCGCGGATCGGGGCGTGAGGCACATGGGTGCCGACGTCGATGGCGCGCGGCTTGGCTTCGAGAACGTCGAGGTATTCGGGGAAGGTTTCCCAAGTCCAGTCGATACCTTCGTGCAGGGCGACGCCGGGAATATCCTCAACCCCTTCCATGAGTTCGATCAGGAAATTGTGGGCGTCGGGGCGGACGGGTGCGAAGCCGACGCCGCAATTGCCCATGATGGCGGTGGTCACACCGTGCCAGCTGGAGGGCGCCAACACGGCGTCCCAGGTGGCCTGACCATCATAGTGGGTGTGGATGTCGACCCAGCCGGGCGTGACGATCTGGCCCGAGGCGTCGATCTCGCGGCGGGCCGATCCCTCGACCTTGCCGACCTGGACAATGCGGTCGCCGTCGATGGCGATGTCGCCGATGAAGGGGGGGGTGCCGGTCCCGTCAACGATGGAGCCATTGCGGATGATGAGGTCGTGCATGGAAATCCTCCCACGTTCTGATCACGTGTTCTGCGAAGGATACTGCGGCGCCGTGGCGGAAACGCCAGCGGTTTTGACGGAGGGTGTTATTGGCCCACGTTTTGCCAGCCAGTTTGAGCTTATCTGACTGCCAACACCTCAACCTCGGTGCCGTTCAGCTGAACCAGGTCGCCGACCGACTTGCCCCTGACGGCAACGGCCAACGGAGAGGCGTAAGAGATGCGGCCTGCGGTGGGATCGGCTTCGTCTTCCCCGACAAGGCGGAAGGTCTGACGCCGACCGTCTTCGCGCTCGATCTCGACCGTACACCCGAACTGGACGACGCCCGACTGATGTTCAGGTTCTGTGAGTTGGGCTGAGGACCGACGCGCTGACCAGTAGCGCAGGTCGCGGGTCGCTCGCGCCATGGCGGTGCGGTCGGCGCTGATGCCGCCTTCGGACTGGGCAGCGGCATAGGCGGCGCGCGCCGAGGCCAGTTGGGCTTCGATCAACGCAAGGCCGGTGGCGGTGACCAGGTTGGGGTGAGGCGAGACAGGACGGTCCGGCAGGTTTGCGGCCTGCGCCTCGTAGTCTTCTTCCCGGGTGAAAGCGACGGCCATGGTCGTCAGCATAGGGTGAGACGCGCAGGGTTGACAATTCGATCATTCCCGAACTATAGAAATATTACGTCAACCCCAGGAGCCTTTCCGATGAAACGACTGCACCTGCACATGAGCGTGCCTGATCTTGCCCAGTCCATTGCGTTTTACGAGGTGCTGTTCGGCGCTGGCCCCAGCGTAATCAAGGACGACTATGCCAAATGGATGCTGGACGACCCGATGGTGAACTTCGCTATCTCTGCGCGGGGTGTGGCCGGCGGCGTTGACCATGTAGGTATTCAGGTCGATTCGCAGGCCGAGCTCAGTGACCTGGCCGGGCGGCTGAAGGCGGCGGGGAACGTCACCCTGGACCAGGTGGCCACCACCTGCTGCTACGCTCAATCAGACAAGAGCTGGGTCAGCGATCCCGCCGGCATGCGCTGGGAGACCTTCTATACGTATGGTGAGGCAACGGCTTACGGCGAGGATGTGGGCGAGATCCCGGCGTCGGCAGGATCTGCCTGCTGCGGTGCGTCTGTCGCGGCAGCCGCCGCGCCGGTGCGGGTTTCAAGTTGTTGCTGAGATTGCGATTGCAACGCACCATCAGCGCAAATTTCCGGTAATCTCGAACTATGGAATCAACGCCCGCTGTCGCCGCCCTGTCCGCATTGGCGCATGAAGGTCGGCTTTCGATCTTTCGTCTGCTGGTGCAGGCCGGGCAGGGCGGCGTGGCGGCGGGGGATATCGCCCGGGCGACGGGAGCGTTGCCGAACACGCTGTCGTCGAATCTGAACATCCTGAGCGGCGCAGGTCTGGTGACCTCGCGGCGTGATGGACGCTCCATCATCTATTCGGCCGCGTACGGACAGATGCGCGAGTTGCTGGCGTTCCTGATGGAGGACTGCTGCGCAGGATCGCCGGAGATTTGCGCGCCACTGGCGTTGATCGCGAGCCGGCCGTGTGTAGCCGAAGGAGATACTTGCTGATGTCCAAACCCCTGAACGCACTGTTTCTGTGTACCGGTAACTCGGCCCGTTCGATCCTGGCCGAAGCGTTGTTGAACCGGCTGGGCGAGGGACGGTTCCGGGCCTGGTCGGCAGGTTCGATGCCGAGAGGCGAGGTCAATCCGCACGCCTTTCCGCTGACCCGTGCGCTGGGTTTTGGTGACGATGAATTCCGGTCGAAGCCGTGGGATGAATTTGCGGTCGCCGGTGCTCCGAAACTCGATTTCGTCATCACCGTCTGCGATAACGCAGCGGGCGAGGTCTGTCCGATCTGGCCCGGCCAGCCGATCAGCGCGCACTGGGGCATCCCGGATCCGGCGGCGGCGATGGGGAGCGAGGCCGAGATCGCGGTGGCGTTTCGCGACGCGGCGCGGCAGCTTCGCAATCGCATTGAGCTTCTGCTGGCCCTTCCGACCTCCAAGCTTGACCGGCTGTCCCTTCAGAGCCGACTGCGCGACATCGGCCGGACCGACGATGCGGTCACCAAATGAGCACGGCACCTCGCCTGGCCACACGCCTCGTCGCCGAGGGACTGGGCACCGCGCTGTTGCTGGCGATCGTGGTGGGCTCCGGGATCATGGGCGAGCGGCTGGCCAGTGGGAACGACGCCATCGCTCTCCTGGGTAACACCCTGGCCACCGGGGCGGGGCTGGTTGTGCTGATCACCGTCTTTGGACCCTTGTCGGGTGCGCACTTCAATCCGGCGGTGACCCTGGTGATGGCGGTGCGTCGCGAGATCGGGGCGGCACTGGCGGCAGGTTATGTGGCGGTCCAGACGACAGGGGCAGTGCTCGGCGTCTGGGTCGCGCATCTGATGTTCGCCGCCCCCGTCCTGGACGTGTCCCTGAAGCTAAGGGACGGGCCAGCCCAGGTGTTTTCCGAGGCTGTGGCGACGTTTGGCCTGATCCTGACAATCCTGGGCACCGAACGGGCCCGGCCGGAGTTCACGCCCGTAGCGGTAGGGCTCTACATCACGGCGGCCTACTGGTTCACGGCCTCGACCTCCTTTGCCAATCCAGCGGTCACCCTGGCGCGCAGCCTGACGGACAGTTTTGCCGGAATTGCGCCAAGCTCGGTGCCGGGATTTCTGGCTGGTCAGCTGGCAGGTGCACTGGCGGCTATGGTTGTGGCCCGTTGGCTGTTTCCGGCGCGGGGATAGCGAAGCGGGCCAGCGTCAGCTCTTACTCAGGCAGCTTCGGCCAGATCGTCGATTGTCCCGAGGCTGGCCTCGAAATCCTGCAGGATGTCCACCAGTTGCACCGCGTCAGCGTGTAGCGGTTTGCCGCGCGCAAACTGATATCGCCAATAGGTTGCAATGTGGCTGATCAGGCCGCAACCTTCGCCGAGCGACAGGAAGAGCTCGGGTGATTTCAGCAGGAAGTCGCGGAACGCGATGGCGTTACCTTCGCCGGTCAGCTGCGCGAACGTTTCATCATAGACTTTGAGGTGACCCATGACCGTCTTGACCTGACGTTCCAGTTTCGTGCGCAGGCGGACCTTTGTGGCTTCCAGCTCGATGGCGGTCTGACGATCCATGGGACCGATGACGCGCACCTTGCCGAGCTCCGCGAACACCTCTTTCAGGTCGGGCCACAAGCTGTTCAGGACCCATTTGTAGTAGAGAAAACCCTTCCAGGCGAAGATGCCTTCCTTGTAGTTCTCGGGCTCCAGGCGAAGCGTCAGCCGCAGCGGTTCGAGCCGGGCGTCGGTTTTCGCGGACAGCAAGGCTTCTACAAGACGCGTCGTATTGCTTTCCATACCGCCTTCGCTATCGCGGTAGGCCAGCTCGATCAGCTTGGTGATCTCCGACCCGACGAACCGCTGCATTCGGGCAAGATCCGGGGCAGAGATTTCAAAATAGCTGGGGCTGATCTCGAACCCGCGCCGCTTCATATGTTCGCGCAACAGGAAAGGGTCGAGAGACGGTAGTTCGTCGATGGCTTCCAGTACCCCGATATCGCGGGCGAGATCAGGCGCCTCGCCGCGCAATTCGTCCAGAACATCAAGCCAGCCGCGTTCGGCGACAAAAATCGTCCGGCCGCCCAGGCCGAGGTCGGATCGCGTGAACGGGATGATCAGCTTCGTGGCGCTGAAGCGGTGCCTGTCGAACGAGTCGCGCTCCTGTTGGCGCAGCCGATGGCGCACGATCACCGCACCGCTCAGGCTCGACGCCACGAAAATCGGGCTTTTCTCGTGTTCCGGATTGTCGACGTTGCGCGCCAAAAGGGCCGAGAGATTCAAGACACGGCTGGTCGAGGCGGTCTTTTCAAGACCGCGAAGGCTTCGGAAAGTTCGGTCAGTAGCCTTGCCCACCCGGGCTTACTCCAGAGAACACAATGAGACATCGCGCAGATCAACGCAGCTGGGCGTCAGGAGCCGACTACTTTGACAGCCCCCCGGCCCTATGGGTGACTAAACCATGTTCACTAGGGGAGTATGAACGGCGCGAGCCGCTCGGAAAAACATTGTTAGTCGGACAAGCCCTCTGGCTGTTGGCGACTGGATCGGGGTTGTCCACAGGCGCGCGACGGTTCAGCGCTTGTGCGAACCGCCCATCGCGAACAATTTGGGGGTGTGAGCGACGCGGGGATAACAATGGGGGCAGCCGGGGCAGTGACGGTCGCTGTGCTGTGGCTGGCCTGGGCAGGTGTGGCCCATGGGCAGACGGCATCGTTTCCGGTTGCCCTCGAACGAGAGGCGTTGCTTGTCTGGATGCAGCGGGAAACCGACATCCTGGCGGATCAGGTGGTGGCGGTGACCCCGCAGGCGCTGACCTCGATTGTTTCCAGTTTTCCCGCCAGCGCGGGGCCCGGGCCGCGCCTGGTGATTCGGGCCGAGGCGCTGAATGCCGAGCTTCAGTCGCGCACCGGGGCCTTGTCGTGGCATGTGTCCCTGAACGCGGACTGCCAGAACCGCCGCATCAAACTGGGCGAGACCACCGGTTATTCCGAGCGCAATCTGCTGGGGGAGCGCAAGGTCTTGCGGGCGGCGGAAACCAGCTGGCGGACGCCCGAACCGGGTACGGCGGTGGACCATGCCTGGCGCGCGGCCTGTGAGCAGGGTTTCATGCGACCGTTCAGGTCGTCGGCCGTGAAACTGGCGCAGGGGGAAACGCCAAACGCCCCGACGGCCCCTGAACCCATGCTGCAGAACCGACCGATACCCGCCGTCGCGACGCCGGTCGTGCCGGTCATGGTCGCTCGCCCGGTGACGCGGCCCGCGAAACCGCCCGTATTGTCGAAGCCGCCCGTGCCGTTGAAGCCGCCAGGGCTGGTTGCCCAACTGGGCGCAGTCGGTTCGGACGCTGCGGCGCGAGCCCTGCTCGCGAGCCTGCGTGGCAAGTTGGGAAATCGGCCAACCTGGGTGGAAAAGGCCGACGTGGCGGGCCGGACCTGGCACCGCGCCATGGCCGGGGGATTCACCGACCCCGCCGATGCGGGGCGGTTTTGTGCCGAGCTGAGGGCCGCTGGCCAGTCGTGCTTTGTGCGATCCGGTGGATAGAATCGGATCTGGACGCCAGCCTGCATCGCCGACCCCTCTGGACCGTTGACGTTTTCGGTGCGACCCTAGCTCTACTTTCCCGCGAGCGGCGGGCGGTGCGTATCATCGGCAGGCAGGTTGCCAGGTTTGAAGTATCTATTGATGAGCCCAGTGACCGGTCCGATCGCGACGGCGGTTGCATTTGCGCTGGCTGTGGGCCTGGGTGTCGCATCCTCGGGCTGGAAATCCGAGCGATCGGCCTATGAGGCGCGCATCGCAACGTTGACCCAGTCGGCGGCAGTATCCGCGTCGGGATTACGCGCCGAGCTGGCCAGCTGTCGGGCGACGAACCTGGCTCCGCCGGTTTTTGATCCCGCCAAAGTCGCGCGCGCCGGGACCCCTGTGGCGGCGAGGCGATTGCTTGAGCGGCAACCGGAGGGCATCGACGCCTGTGCCCGGATGGAAAGCGCCGACCGCGCCGTGCTCTCGAACCTCAAGAAATGAACCTGCGGACGGGCCAAAGTCTTGCTCTGGTCCTGATCGCGGGCCTGGCTGTGTCCGGTTGCCAGAGCCTGCGCCCCAGGAAACCGCCGCCGGTGGTGCTACCTGCTGTGGTCACACCCAAGCCTGTGCCTGCGCCGCCCCGGATTGTGCGGGTCCCGGCAAAGCCGACGCCACCGCGGGCGTGTGTGCCGAAGTCCCTGCCGGCCCCGCCGGGCTATCCCGATACCGACGCCGCACTGCGCGCTGCCGCCGGGGCCGCCGACCGCTACCAGCTGCTGGCGGCAGGCCGCATCCTGCGCAAGGATCGGCTGGAGGACCTGGAGCGGGTCGTGGCGGGCTGCCGGTAGGGTCTGCGAACGCAAAACGCCCCGACCAATGGCCGGGGCGTTCGCAGATCAAAGCTTAAGCCGGATCAGAAGCGGTACTGCAGTTCCACGCCATAGCTGCGCGGCGGGACGTAGGAGACCGTCTGGTTGACGAAATTGAAATTCGGCTGGGTGGCGGTGAGGCTGCTGATGCGAGTGCCACTGATACCGGCGGAACCGCGCTGGTCGAACACGTTCTTGACGTAGCCGATCAGGGTGTATTTGCGATCCTTGTCATTGAACAGCAGCCGCGCGTCGGTCTGGCCGTAGCTTTTGGCTCTGTTGTAGTAGCGATTGAGGACCGAATAGTAGGTCGCGTCACGCCAGACATAGGTCAGCGAGGCCGACACGTTCCCGGGCTCAAGTTCCCAGGTGTAATTGGTGTTGATCGTCACGCGGTGTGGCGTCGACGACGGCAGGGTCTGACCTTTCAGATTCTGGTTCAATGAGCCGGTTGCGGGCAGCGGTGTCGCATTGCCGGCAAGCTGGGCGTCTGGTTGCAGACCACGCGGGTCGTCGGGATCCTGGAAGCAGCAACCCTCACGGACCTCGGCCTTCAGGTAGGAATAGTTGGCCAGGATCTGCAGGTTTTCTATCGGCTGCCAGGTGGTTTCCACCTCCAGACCATAGTTGCGGGCTTTGGGCAGGTTCACAAACTGGGTCTGGTTGGCCGCCAGGGTGACGTTAAAGAATGAGATCGGAACCTGAATGTCTTTGTAATCATAATAGAATATAGATGTGTTGATCTGCAGATTGCCGTTGATGGTCTTCTTCAAACCAATTTCGAAAGCGTCGATCTGTTCTTCGTCGGTTGTGACAAAGGTGTTTAGAGTTGTGGTTCCTGCGTTGAAACCACCTGCCTTGTAGCCGCGCGAATACTTGGCATAGGCCAGGGTGTCCGGATCGGGCTTCCAGTCCAGTCCGAAGGTGCCGGTGACGGCACTCCAGTTGTTCTTGAGCTGGCGATGACGGACGCCGGTGGTGGCGTCGGTGTAAATCCCAGCCACGCCGCCGACCACGGATTTGTCGGTGGTCGCCACACCGTTGATCGTCGAGAAACCGGGCGAGAACTGGTTCGTTCCGTCCACCGGTCGGCCCGTCAGGGTGCTGATCGGGCAAGCGGCGGTATAGAGGCAATACAGCTGAGCCCCTTCAAACGAGCGCTTGCGGTCATAGGTATAGCGCAGGCCAGCGGTGACCTTGAAGGTCTCGGTCGCCTGCCAGTCGATCTGGCCGAAGGTCGCGTAGGACTCGCTCTGGTTCTCCGACGTTCCGTAGGCGTAGCGGCGCAACGGGTTGGCTACGGTCGCAGCGCCTGTCTGTGTCGTCGGGCGTTCAAAGCGGGCGTCGTCCGGAAAACGGGCATCCGTCAATGTATAGTTAGAGCCCTCGCGGAACTGGTAGAAGCCGACCAGCCACTGCACCGGGCCGTCAGTAGTCGAGGTGATGTCGATCTCGTTCGAGAACCACCAGACTTCTTCCTCATACTGGTTGTTCTGGCGGGGGAAGTAGAGCGCGTTGGTGGTCTGACCAGGGATCAGCGCCGTCGTTAAAGGGTTGCGGGCCGGAATGGGCAACAGGAACGATGCTGAGCGCGATGTGCCGTCAGCATCAGTTTGAAGGCGGTAGTCATAGTAGTTGTAGCCGCCGGTGTATTTCACATCGAAGCTGTCGGCGTGGAAGGCGGCATTGATGGTGTAGGTATTGCTTTCCAGGTTGATGTAGTTGCCGTCGTCGGTGTTGAAGCACAGCTGGCAGGTGTTGCCGGGCAGGGCCAATGGTCCCTGGAAGCCGGCGGCGTTCGGCGTCAGGGTCGCGGTGATCGGATTGATGTTATCGCGGATGCCATAGGCGGCGGTGGTGCGGCCGCCGGGGCCGCGGCCCAGGGTGTGCCATTCGGTGGTCGATGCCTTGGCCCACCATTCGAAGCGGTCGGTGATGGTGCCGTCCAGCTGGCCTTCGATCGTCCAGTAGGTGCCGCGGTTACCTTCATTCTTGCCGTTGGGATTGAGGTTTGTGTAGGTGCCCTTGCCGATGTTGCTCCAGGACGCGGCGACACGGCCGCGTGTGCCGAACAACAGCGGGCCAGACGCCGCACCCTCAAGCACCTTGGTGTCATAATTCCCGTAGCTGGACCGCAGCTCACCGTAGAACTCATCGGTGGGCCGCTTGGAGATGATGTTCAGCGCGCCACCAATGGCGTTCTTGCCATAGAGGGTGCCTTGCGGACCGCGCAGGGCCTCCGTCCGCTCGATGAACAGCGTTGATTGGGCAAAGGCCGTCACCGACGAGGTGTAGGCTCCGTCATTGTAGAGCGCCACGCCTCCCTCGACCGAGCGGTTGTTGGAAAAGCGACCGATGCCGCGCAAGGCGATCCGGTCGTTGTTGGTGGAATAGGACAGGCCCGGCGTGAAGTTGGTCAGGTCCTGCACCGAGTTGATGCCCACCAGCTCGCGGCGCTCATCGGTAAAGGCCGAAACGGCGACCGGCACGTCCTGCAGCGACTGCTCGCGCTTTTCGGCGGTAACCACCAGCTCTTCGATTTCGTTGGTGGACTGGGCGAAGGCGGATCCGCCCGTCGCAGCCGTCATCGCGAACACGCAAGACAGCAGGATGCGCTTTCTGGATATCATCTGGACGTCTTCCCCAAGCTATTGACTGACATGGCACCTTTGCGGCGCTTGGTTTCGAATGTCCGGCATGGCGGACCCGAGGTCAACCAACTCCGGCGTGATTGCGGCTCAATTTGGCCCGGGTGTCGAAATCCAGCCACGGTTTCGCCACAGATCAAGGTGTGATCAGGATACGTCCGCTGGAGGAGGCCCCATGGCGCGGTATCGTGAGCGACTGGAAAGAGACCTGGACGGCTGGATCGCAAGCTCGCTGGTGCCGGTGGAAAACCGCGCGGCTATCCTGGCTTCGGTCGTTGAGGTTCGGCGAGTGGATGCGTCGACCGCCCTGGCCGTGGTCGGCGCGCTGTTGGGTGGCGTGGCGGTGATTGCTTTGGTTGCAGCCAACTGGTCGGACATTCCACGTGTGGCGCGGTTCGCCCTGATCCTGATGGTGTTTCTGAGCGCAGCCGGGGGCGCGACGTGGGCGCATGGCAAGGGGCGGCTGTTGGCGTCGCAGACGCTGCTGTGCGTGGCGGCTCTGGTGTTCGCCGGTGCTATCGGATTGACGGGCCAGATTTTTGACATCGCCGGGGACCCGCAGGCGGCGCTGCGTGGCGCGGGTCTGGCGGCACTGTTGTTGGCCGTCGCCGGTCGTTCACCGTGGACCGTAGCGGTGGGGCTGGTGTTTCTGGGGCTGGGAGACCTGGCGCGCAACCGGTTCATGGACGACGCCTCGGCATGGCCGGGCTGGATCGCGGTCGTGGCACCCATCGGGGCGGGGATCGCGCTGTGGCGGACCTCCAAGGTGCTGGCGCATGTGGCCGGGCTGGGCTGCGTCGTCGCGGTGATGACGTTTGACCGGGTGTTCGCAGGCCAAGCCGATCTGGTCTTTCTGATCGCCGCGATGGTGCTAGCCGCCGCCGCGTTTGGCGCTCGCATGCTTCAGGCCCGGGCGGAAAGGCCTGCAGGCGTGCTCTATGGCTGGTTGGCGGCCGGCGCGCTGCTGTGGTTCGGCGTGTCGGGCGGGGTGGGAGATACTCTGGGCGGCGTGGTTCACAGCGGAGCCTGGCTGGCGCTGTCGGTCGCTGTGCTGGCGCTCGGCCGGCATGACCGGCATGTGACGGTGACGGCGGCGGGCCTGATCAGTCTGCTGGCGGCCGGAGCCTTCCTGTTGTTCAACCTGGGTGTCGGACTATTGACCTCGGCGGCGGTGTTCGGCGGAGCGGCTGTGGTGGCGCTGGGCGTGGCATTTGTGATGCGACGGGCGGTGCACTCATGAGGTTGGGCATCCCGTCACAGATTCTGGCCGCCGCCACGGTGCTGGTGCTACTGTTGATCGCTCTTGTGGCCCGCGAAGGCGTCGCCCGCACGGAGGGTCAGGAGGTGGTGCTGGAGATCAGCGGCTATGATCCGCGCAGCCTCCTGACCGGCCACTTTGTCCAGTTCCAGATCCAGTCGGCCCTCGCCGTCGGGGTGCCGTGTCCACCCGGAAGTGGGGTCTCGGTGGGTAAGCCCACGACCTGGGTGGCGTTGCGCCGCCAGGGCGACCACCATGTCGCCGCTGGCGTGACGCCCAGCCGGGACGCCGCACTAAAACTGGGGGAGATGGCCGTGCGGGGCGATGTCGACTGCCAGGCCGCTCCGACGCCGGACGCCAGCCGGGTGATCATGAACCTGGGCGTAGACCGGCTGCATATCGACCAACGCCAAGCCGAGGCGATCCAGAGAACGCTTCAGATCGGTCGCGGCGAACCGCCGGCTGCTCGGGCCGTTGTTTCAATAGGTCGCGACGGCAAGGCGCGGCTGAAGGGGCTTATTGTCGGCGACAAGCGGTTTGAGCTGGATTGGTTCTGAGAAGGAGAGCGCTCAGGCGACGGCTTCGATCCGGCGCACGATCCAGGCGTTCAGGCTCACGCCTTCGGCCAAGGCGCGCACTGCGGCACGGCGGTGGATTTCGGGGTCGAGGCGCAGCGGGACCTTGCCGCAGTAGGGCCGATCCGGCGCTTCACCGCGTTCTACGCAGAAGGCGAGATAGTCATCGATGCTTTCCCGGAATGCGGCCTCGACCTACGCAAAGGATTCGCCATCGAACGTGACGACATCTCGCAGGCCGACAACCTGCCCCACGAAGGCCCCGTCATCTGCTTCGACGGTTCCGGCGTAACCTTTGTATTCCAGCTTGATTCAATCCCCTCCCGGTCGGAACCCGGCCACAACACCTTCTTTTGATCGTCATCGCCCGGCTTGTCCGGGCGACCCATGAACACCGGATGGTTCCGAAGGGGCGTCGGCGACGCCGGTTCAAACTTTCCGATTCGGAGATCGTGGGTGGCCCGGACAAGCCGGGCCATGACGTTCAAATCTTTATAATTCACAAAGTTGATATCGATCCTGGTCAGAAGTGTTTGTCCCGATAAACCCTACTCCGCCAGGTCTACCGCCTCGACCGTCTTGCCCTCTTTCTCCGCCAGGCGGGCACCTCCGAGGATGCCGGGCAGGGCGTAGTT